>JAPJRE010000325.1 GCA_030824725.1 Sphingomonas sp. | reverse complement strand
CAGTTATGACTGGTAGAGCTTTGGGGAGCACGTCATACGCCATCAGTCGCGATCGAACGACTCTGTGGCTGGACGTGGACGAAGAGGGTATCGGCTCGGAAATCGTCTATGCGGCCCCGGCGTCGCGCTATGCGTCCACCTCTGGGGAAGTACGTGTGACCCGTACATTCACAGACGGTCCGCGGCTGCATCGCTTCCACGCGTCGGTGCGCGCTCGCAACCAAACCCGGCTCTATGGCGAGGTGGAGGCGGTCGAATTTTCCCGGCGCAGCATCGCGATCCGTGCGCCGGCGGCCGAGCCCTCATTCTCCTTCGTGGAGCGCACGCCCGACGATGTCAGGCAAGTGACGGGGGGCATCGCCTATGAAGGTCGCTGGAAGGGTCGTGGCAGCCTCAACATCGGAATCCAGAAGACTGATTATCGCAAGCATGTTCGCCCGCTCATGCGCGACGGGATCGTGTCGCGTGATCAACCGTGGCTGTTCAACCTGATGGGCTCGCTCGATGTGGCATCCCGCCTGTCCGTATATGCTGGGGTGACACGGGGGCTGGAAGAAAGCGAAGTGGCCCCGGATATCGCGGTCAACCGCAATGCGGCACCACCCGCGCTAAGAACCCGGCAGATCGATGCCGGCATGCGTGCCTCGCTTGGTGAACTTCAGGCAGCCGTTGGCGTGTTCGATGTCCGCAAGCCCTACTTCAACCTCGACGACGCGAACTTCTATCGCCGGTTAGGCGAGGTTCGCCATCGCGGCATCGAAGGCTCTGTAAGTGGCGATGTCGCGCCGTTCGTCAGCATGGTTGCGGGTGTGGTCCTGCTCGACCCTCGCATCACCGGAGAGTTGGTGGAGAACGGAACGCTCGGCGCCCGCCCTGTCGGCACAAGTCGCAGCCGCATCGTGCTGTCGCTCGACGTTCATCCCGAGCGATGGCAAGGGTCATCCTTCGATGTGCAGATAACACGGCATGGCGGATCGTTCGCCGATCAAACCAACGCCGTCCGCCTGCCATCACGTTCAACCGTCGCCCTGGGTGTCCGGCACCGGCTCCGGTTGGCCCGCCGTGATGTTGTGGCGCGCGTGCAGGTGACAAACCTGTTCAATACATATCGGTGGATTGCCGACGCCTCAGGGGGGCTAACCTACAATTCTGGCCGCTATGTCTGGTTCTCCCTTGCCACCGACATCAACAGCCTGCCCTAACTCAACCCACAACAGCTATGCTCTTCCGCCTGAAAACACGGCAAACTTCATCCGGAATGGTCGTGTCTCGTCGGCAACCTGATCGTTGCTGCGCCGTTCGAGCTCTTAGTCTGTTGGGAGAACAGTGCATGAGACGATTACTGTTTGGAACCCTGATATACGCCACTTTGGTCGGCGCTACTGCAGTTCAGGCACAAGAGGCAGGGACAACCGGGGCGCAGGCTCCATCCCAGGTCGAACGAACCAACGCGTTTCTAGCGAGCCGCGCCGAGGTTCAGCGGCTGCGCGCTCAACGGTTGGGAAATCTCTCGGCCGTGTTGCAGCAGCTCGGGACGCTGGTTCGAGCAGCCGGGCTGCGCTCGCCATCCCCTAGCTTCGTCCAAGACGCCGAGCAAAAGCGGAAGCTGGCAGAAGCGTTCCTTACCGACGTCACTCAGGAATTGACGATGCTTGGTTTCAAACCGGGCACCGGTAAAATCCTGACGGGTGGCGGCTTTCCGCTTATCCGGGCCGCTGCATCTCGTGTTCGCGGAACCGCTACCCTGCGAGATTATACGCTCCTTGCGGACAGTCTTGTTGTAGGGACGGTGACGAAAGTTAACCTCAACGATGATCGCCAGGACGGTTATCTCAGCACGATAACCGTGAATGTCGAGCGCAGCTACTCGGGCGGCGCTGCCGGCGAGGTGATCGAACTGCGCCGGCGTAGCGGCGAAACGGGCGAAAAGAAGGTGGATGCATCCGCCGAAGCGCCGCTCAAGGAGGGCGATAAGATTCTCCTCGTCGCCTCCAAGGCGTACTATTCCAACTCAACAGGCAAGCCTCAGGGGACTGCGGCCATCGAGTTGGCACCTCTATATCTCGTCGAAGGCAATCAACTCACTCCGACCGCGCCGTTCCAAACGGCGGCCAGTCTCAGCGAAATCTCGTGAGGTGCGTCATGCGAAAACTAGCCATCATTGCCAGTCTGATCCTTGGTGTATCTCCTGCGTCGGCGCAGGTCAGCTTTACGACAGAGCCGTGGAACGTCACGTCTAAGCCTGTCATGGTGAACTACCGTGTTCCCGCCGGCTGCGACGCACCGACTCAGGCTGCTGCAACGACATGGAACAATGCCGGCGCACGCTTTCAGATCACTGGCGTAGGGCAGAACTACACCAGCACCTATATCGACGAAAACAACAATCCCGATTACAACTATATCAACATCCAGGATGCGAGCGGATTGGCGTCGAACACGCCAATGCAGACGATCAGCACCAGTGTTTCCTCAGGCGGCCGCTGGGTCCGGGGCGATGCCAATATCTATGTCAACACAACAATGATCTACTATTATGATCCGGGTGAAACGCAGCAGCCTACCGATTTCTACTGCGCCACGACAGTGCCAAGTGGCGGCATTGGCAGTCAAACCGATTACCAGACCGCGATGCTGCACGAGTTCGGCCATGCGATCGGGTTCAACCACCGAACCGATGGCAGCACGGGGCCATGCATCATGGCTGCGTCTGTGCCACGCGGCACGATCAAGCGCACGATTTGCGCTGACGAACGACAGCGGATGGTGAGTGTATATGGTGCGCGCTAGAGGAATCATTGCGATAGCCGCTACCATCGCGCTTGCGGCATGTGGGGAGGGGAGCCGCCATCGCGACTCTCCTGCTCCGAAAGATGGCGAGGTCAAGAAATACGGGACGATTGACCGCGCGGATTTCGCTCATCCGAGAATCCGACGGCCTGACGCCGTCACCATAGATGGATGCTGTACGATCGAAGCAGGGTCGGCGAAGGTGTCGACACCTCAAAGCGACGCGCAACTCCGTATAGTGGAAGGAACAGGTTATCGGGCGGAGGTCAGCTTCGGCTTCTCGGAAGGTGACGTTGATCCTGCTGGACATTCGACGGTGCAGAGAACGGTTGACGGCGTTGTTCTGCGCCGCCTCAGCGATCCCGGACGGGAGCGCCCGACTTGGGTTGCAGAGGTTCCTGTGACCGCACAAGCGACCGCTCGCGGCCTTGTTACACCCAGGCTGCGGATCGAGGGTAAATGTGATTCAGCAGCGTCCTGCCGCAAGCTGGAGGAAATGATAGCGACAATTCGATTCTAAGCATCGTGTGCCACGTGGCACAGCCTTGGCCGGCGACATTCTTGCGCTTTTCGTCGTTATGAAATATTGTGAACAGCCTGATTGATGCGAGTTGGATGATGGGCGAATATGCCAGAATGACCGTCGTGGTCCCCGAGCCGATGGCCGAGACGATCCATGCCGCGATCGCGGCGGGCGAATATGCGTCGGCGAGCGAAGTGGTGCGCGATGCCATGCGGTTGTGGAACGAGCGCCGCGCCTTCCGCGCGGAAGAGTTGCGGGTGCTGCGCGACGCATGGGACAAGGGCAAGGCAAGCGGCGTCGCCGGCCCTCTCGACATGAAGGCCATCATAGCGGAAGCCAGGAACGAAGCGGACGCCTCGCGCTGAGATGACCATGATCGTCGTCTCGCGCCGTGCCCGCGAGGATTTCAAACGTATCTGGCGCTATATCGCGCTCGACGACGAGACCGCAGCCGATCGGCTTCTCCTTGCACTGGACGCCAAGATCGAGCGGCTACGGGATTTCCCCAATATCGGCACGCCGCGCGACGAGATTCGGCCCGGTGCGCGCACGCTGGTCCACGGCAACTATCTGATCCTCTACGAGCATGATGCCGGAGCCGATCAGGTCGAGATCGTCGCGGTCGTCGAGGGGATGCGCGACCTCGATCGCCTGTTCTGAAAAGGTAGGGCGGCCAGCGCATGCGATGAAGGACAAACACCGCATCGCTGCCGAGCTGCACAATCTCTTTGGTGGAGATCGGGCCAGGCGCTTGTCGGCTGCCGACGTCGCGCAGGATCTTCATGCGCGCAGTCCCTACGTCAATCGCGTGGCCGCCAAGGAGGCGGCCTATGCCCTGATGTGGGACTATGAGGCGCTGGGGCTTGTCGAAGACCGCCCAGGTCCGCGTGGCGGCGCGGGTTGGGGGCTGACGGTCAAGGGTGCGGCGCTGCTGGAAACACACCGTTCCTGACTATGAGCGGGTCACGATCGGCCCGCCGTCAGAACCATCGCCCCTGCAGGGCTGCGTCGAACTCGATCGCGAGTGTAACGACGCCGGCGACCAGTGCGGCGAGAGCGAAGAGCGCGAGTCGTGCCGGGACGCGAAGGCGCGGGCCGTCATGATCTGTGAGGACGATAGCGGCCCCGATCGCGCCGGCGAGGATGAGCGCTGGCCCCAGCTCATAAAGAACCAAGCCGGGCAGGCGGTTCGGGAGCAGGTAGGGGAAAGTGCGGATAAATCGACCGATCAGGACGGCGCCTATGACCAGCGCCAACGCCGCGCCCCAGCGACCGATCAGGATCGCCGCCGGGGAGCCGCGCTCAAGCATGGACGCGGCGCCCCGACGAGCTGCGCCCCCCCCCGAGGGCGGGCAGTTGTGGCCGAGCGTGATCGGCACCCGCAAGGGCGGGAACCCGG
>JAPJRE010000324.1 GCA_030824725.1 Sphingomonas sp. | reverse complement strand
GAGGGGGACCGCGCCCGCAGGGCGTGGTGGAGGGGCCGCCGCGGCACGCGGCGGGAGTCCCGCGCCCGCACGGGCTCCCGCGCCTGACGGCGCGGCCCCTCCACCATTCGCTAGCGCGAACGGTCCCCCTCCCCCAGCAAGCTGGGGGAGGACTGGCTGCCCCCTACTCACGCCCATACCATTCATCCCGACGCATCAGCTGGTCATATTCCGCATAGGGCGCGTATTCCGGCACGAGCTTGGCGGTGAACGGGCGCTCGCCGGTCAGCCATTCGCCCGCCGCCGCCGCGAAATGCTCGGCCGCGATGGAAACAAAATCCTCCGCCGGCACCGGCTCGCGCTTCTTCGGATCGACCGGCGAGTCGACATAGCCGAACCCGCCGCTCTTTGGATTGCGCGCCAGCGACCAATATTCGAACGCCCGCGCGGCGCCCTCGATACCCTCGAACCCGCCCCGCTCGGCGATCAGTCCCAACAGCCCGAGCTGCAGGCTGAACCCGGCCTTCACCGCCCGCGTGCTCGGGGCCTGGCCAGTCTTGTAGTCGACGATCGCCAGCGCGCCGCCCTCCAGCCGGTCGACCCGGTCGAACTTGCCGCGCAGCGTCACGCCGGCGAAGTCAATGGCGCCATCCCGCTCCACCGCCAGCACCTTGCGGCCCTTGGCACCCTGTTCAACGAGTTCGCCCGCGATCCAGTCGATCGCCTCGATCAGCCGCGGCTGCCACAGCGCGCGGATCAGCGGGTGGGTGCGGGTGTCGGCGAGCATCGCCTCGGCACGAGCGCGCAGCAGGTCCGGGCGGCAGTCATCCTCCTCGAACCAGCGCTGCAGCACGTCGTGCACCGCCGTGCCCCGCCACGCCGCGCTGGGATCGGCATCGACCGGATCGAGCGGCATCAGCCGCAGCATCCGCCGTGCGTAAAAGGCATAGGGATCGGCCTTGAGGCGATCGACTTCGGTGACCGAGATGACCTTGGGCCGGTCCTTGGCCGGCGGCGACGGCTCGGGCCGCGCGACCGGCGCGAAGGCGCCCGGCGCGTCGATTGCCGCCATCCATGCCGCGAGGTCATCCGCCCGCTCCAGCCCGCCCGAAAGCGCCTCCAGCCGCAGCCAGAAGCGCGAGGCGATGGTCGGTGCGCTCGCGTCGCGGCGGGCGCGGGTGAGCAGCACTTGCCGTGCGCCCAGCCCGATCGCGAGATCGTGCGCCGAGACGCCGATCCGCCGCTCCAGCCCCGGCAGCCCCAGCTCGGCACGGATCCGCGGCGCGAGCCAGGGGTCGGGCGCGGGCAGTCCCGGCCAGATGCCTTCGTTGAGCCCGCCCAGGATCATCAGGTCGGCGCTGTGCAGTCGCGCCTCGATCAGGCCGAGAATGGCGAGCCGCGGATGCCCGCCCTGCGGCGGCCGCACCGCGACTTCGTCCATCAGCGTGCGGAGCATCGGCGCGAGGCTGTCGGGCTCGGCCAGCGCGGGCCCGTGCGCGGCTTCGCGTTCCAGATCGTCGAGCAGCAGCGCGGCGGCGCGGCCATCCTCGCGGCTCCACAGCATGTCACCGCCCAGGGCCTGCGCGGCCTCCCGCAGTGCGGCGACCAGCCCGGCGAGCGGCTGCACGCCGCTGGCGAACACGCCTTCAAGCGGCGCGAGCAGCGATCGCGCCGCTTCCCACCAGGCCGCGGCAGCGCGGCGTAGTGCCCCTTCCCGCCCGCCGTGCTCGGTGAGGTGTGCGTCGATGCCCACGAGCCCCGGCGCCGGGCGCGGCCCCCGCAACGCGAGGTCGAGTGCCCGCGCGCCGTCCAGCCACACAGCGCGGTCGTTCGGCTGCACCAGCGGGTGCTTGAGCAAGGTCAGCAGCGGCATCGGCGCGAAGGCCTGCGCCGCCGCATCGGCCAGCGCCAGCAACAGCGTGCCCGGCGGGGTGAGCGACAGCGGCTGGCCGGCGGAATCGTCGACCGCGACGCCCCAGCGCGCGCAATGCGCCGCCACCCGCCGCGCCAGCGCGCGGTCGGGGGTGACCAGCGCAGCGGTGCGCGCCGGCGTCTCCAGCGCCTCGCGCAGTGCCAGCGCAATCGCCTGGGCCTCCTCGGCGGGGGTCGCGAGCTCGAGCGCGCGCACGCCGTCCAGCCGCCGCTCGCCGGCGGGCAGATCGGTCCAGCGATGGGTGAGCTCGGGCGGCTGCATCGCCGAGGCGATCGCCTTGCTGCGCGCGGGCGGCGCATCGAGCTCGCTGGCGACGCGCCATTGCTGGAACTCGCCGCGCGCCACGCCCATCCGGTCGAGCAGCAGCTTGAGATGGAATTGCGGGTGCGTCTCGAGCGCGCGGCGGCGGCGCCCGGTAGCGGGGTCCGGCTTGTGCGGCCCGAGCGACTCCCACTCGTCGTCGCCCATCGCGGTGGCGAGCGCAGGCAGGACCACCATCCCCTCGGGCAGCCCGGCGACCACCCGCAACAGCCGCGCGATCGCGGGCGCCGCCGTGGTGATCCCCGCGGCGCAGACGAAGCCCGACGGCGCCGCGGCCTTCCACCGGGCGGACACGCGATCGAGCAGCCGCCGCCGCCGCTCGGGCAGGTCGACGCGGCCCAGTGCCGACAGCTCCTCGGGCCAGCGGGTCAGCACGATCTCGAACAGCGCGAGCGAGCGCTCCCAATGCGCCGAAAGCTCGGGGCCCAGTTCCAGGTCGCGCAGCCGCCGGGGCGAGACTTCCTCGACCAGCAGCTGGTCGAGCGTGGTGCCGAGATCGCCGGCCAGCCGCACCGCCTCGGCCGCATCCAGGCGCGCATCATGCCCCTGGAGCAGCCGCGCGAGGATCATTCGCCGCTGGAGCGGATCGACCGCCGGCGGCACCGGCTCGGCATCGTCGACCGTCTCGAACACCGCCTCGTCCAACTCTGGATCGCCGATCGCGACCAGCCGGGGCAGCAGCAGCCCGCCGCCGCTCTCGCGCACGAACGCGTCCTGCATCGCCCGCTTGGCGCGGTTGTTGGGCAGCAGCACGACGCCGCGCGCCAGCCGCAGCGGGTCCGCGCCGAAGCGGCGGATGAGCCCGATCGCCAGTGCATCGGCAAAAGCCCGGTGCGGCGGAATCGTGTAGAGATGCAGGGCGTGCGACATGCGGCTCGGCAAAAGGGGAACGGAGCGCGAACCTTAGCGCCCCGTGCCCGCAACGCAACCGCCGTCCGTAGCGTCGCCGATCAAAGCTCCGTGAGCGCCAGTTCGGTCGCGCGGATCGACTTGGGCGAGCCGACGTCGAACCAGAGCCCCTGGTGTACTGCGCCCCAGAGCCGCCCGGTCTCCATCGCGCGGTTCCAGAACAAATTGGTCGAGAACGGCCCCTCGGGCCAGTCCCGGATCACGCGCGGCGACAGGATCTGGATGCCGGTGAACACGAAGGGGGCGAGCCGGCCGGGCTTGCGCCGCTCGGTGATCCGCCCGAAGGCATCGAGCCGGAAGTCGCCCTGCCCGCGATGGCAGGTCGCGCGCGCCAGCGGCACCAGCAGCAGCAGAGCGTCCATCTTGGCATCGTCCCACTGCGATGCGAGCAGCCGGATCGCGTCGCTGGGGCCGTCGACCCACAGATTGTCGCTGTTGACGCACAGGAAGGGCGCATCGCCCAGCATCGCGCGCGCCTGGACGAGGCCGCCGCCGGTCTCCAGCAACTGCTTGCGCTCGTCCGAGATCGTGAGCTCGATGCCCTTCACCCGTGCGCGCAGATGTGCCTCGAGCTGGTCAGCGAGGTAATGGACGTTGACCACCGCGCGTTCGACCCCCGCGGCCGAGAGGCGATCGAAGACATGGTCGATCAGCGGCTTGCCGGCCACGTCGATCAGCGGCTTGGGCCGGGTGACGGTGAGCGGGCGCATCCGCTTGCCGAGGCCGGCGGCCATCACCATCGCGGTCTTGGGCACTGGCGCCGCCGGTTGCGGGCGGAGCGAATAGATCGTCATGCCGCCACCTGCATCGGATCGCCGCGCTTCTCGGGCGGGACGTTGGCCGCGAACCAGTCGGCCACGGGCTTGAGCGCCGGATGGGCGAGGTCGCGGTCGAGATAAGCCCAGACGCGGGGGCAGAGCGCGGGGTAGCGCGGCTTGCCGTCGCGCTTCCACAGCCGCGTGAAGATGCCGAGGATCTTGGCGTTCCGCTGCGCGCCGAGCACATGATAGGCGATGTCGAACGCCTCCCCCGCGCCGGTCGCGTCGCGGTAGCGGGCCAGCATCGCCGCCTCGGTCGCTTGCGGCACATCACGGCGTGCGTCCTGAAGCAGCGAGACGAGGTCGTAGGCGGGGTGCCCGGCCAGCGCATCCTGGAAGTCGAGCAGTCCCAAGCCTTCGCCACCATCGATCAGCATCAGATTCTCGGCATGGTAGTCGCGCAGCACCGTGACGGGGCGATGACCATCGAGCAGCGGTGCCAGCACCGCATCCCAGGCGTCGCGATAGCCCGCGGCATCGACCTCCAGCCCGACGGCCGGGCAATACCATTCGACGAACAGCCCGGCCTCTCGCTGATACACGGCGAGGTCATAGGGCGCCTCCACCCCGGCCGGCGCATCGTGGAGCCGCACCAGCAGGTCCACCGCCGTGCCGTAGAGGCCCAGTTCCCGCGCCGGCTCGGCATCCACCGTCTCGCGCAGCCGGACGTCGCCGAAATCCTCGAGCAGCACCAGGCCCTGCGCCAGATCCTCGTGCAGGATCGCGGGTGCGGCAAAGCCATGCTCGGTGAGCCAGCGCGCCACCGCGAGGAAC
>JAPJRE010000323.1 GCA_030824725.1 Sphingomonas sp. | reverse complement strand
GCGCTACACCGAAGCGCGCCTCGCCCGCGTGGCGACGGCGCTGCTCGACGACATCGAGAAGGACACGGTCGACTTCGTGCCGAACTATGACGGCTCGGAAAGCGAGCCGTCGGTCCTCCCTGCCCGCTTCCCGAACCTGCTGGTCAACGGCGCCGGCGGCATCGCGGTCGGCATGGCGACCAACATTCCGCCGCACAATCTCGGCGAAGTGATCAACGCCTGCCTCGCGTACATCGATAACGGCGCGGTCACCGCCGAGGAGCTGATGGAAATCGTCCCCGGTCCCGACTTCCCGACCGGCGCGGTGATCCTCGGCCGCTCGGGCTGCCGCTCGGCCTATCAGACCGGCCGCGGCTCGATCCTGGTGCGCTCGCGCCACGAGTTCGAGCAGCGCGGCGAGCGCCGCTCGATCGTGCTCACCGAAATCCCCTACCAGCAGGGCAAGAACGCGCTGGTCGAGAAGATCGCCGAGGCCGCCAAGGAAAAGCGGATCGAAGGCGTCAGCGACATTCGCGACGAAAGCTCGCGCGAAGGCGTGCGCATCGTGATCGACCTGCGCCGCGACGCGACGCCCGAGGTGGTGCTCAACCAGATCTGGCGGAACACGCCGGCGCAATCGAGCTTCCCGGCCAACATGCTCGCGATCCGCGGCGGCCGCCCGGAACTGCTCAACCTGCGCGACATCATCGAGGCCTTCGTCAAGTTCCGCGAGGAGGTCATCACCCGCCGCTCCAAGTTCGAGCTGGCCAAGGCGCGCGACCGTGCGCACATCTTGCTCGGCCTGGTGATCGCGGTCACCAACCTCGACGAGATGGTGAAGATCATCCGCGGCTCGTCCAGCCCGGCGGCCGCGCGCGAAGCTTTGCTCGCCCGCGAATGGCCGATCGCCGAGATCGCGCCGTACATCCGCCTCGTCGAGGCGGTGGACACCGAGGTGACCGGCGACACCTATCGCCTGTCCGACACCCAGGTCCGCGCGATCCTCGACCTGCGCCTGCACCGCCTCACCGCGCTCGGCCGCGACGAGATCGGCGACGAGCTCAAGGAGCTCGCCGATTCGATCGCCGAACTGCTCGAGATCCTCGGCAATCGTGCGAAGTTGTATGAAGTGCTGCGCGGCGAGCTGGTGCTGATCCGCGACACCTATGCCACTCCGCGCAAGACCGAGATCGCCGCTGCCGCCGACGGCATCGACGACGAGGACCTGATCGAGCGCGAGGACATGGTCGTGACCGTGACCGTCCAGGGCTATATCAAGCGCACCCCGCTCGACGCCTTCCGCGCCCAGGCGCGCGGCGGCAAGGGCCGCGCCGGCATGGCGACCAAGGACGAGGACGCGATCACCGAGCTGTTCGTCACCTCGACGCACACCCCGGTGCTGTTCTTCTCCACGTTGGGCCGCGTCTATCGCATGAAGGTGTGGCGCCTGCCCGAGGGCGGCCCCGCCACCCGCGGCCGGCCGATGATCAACCTGCTGCCGCTTGCCAATGGCGAGACCATCTCCACCGTGCTCCCGCTGCCGGAGGACGAGGACGAGTGGGCGAACCTCCACGTGATGTTCGCCACCGCCAAGGGCAATGTCCGGCGGAACAGCATGGACCTGTTCACCAACGTGCCCTCGAACGGCAAGATCGCGATGAAGTTCGAAGGCGAGGACGAGGACGACCGCCTGATCGGCGTCGCGCTGCTGGGCGAAGGCGACGACGTGCTGCTGGCGACCCGCGCCGGCAAGGCGATCCGCTTCCCGGGCGAGGATGTCCGCGCCTTCCAGAGCCGCGCCTCCACCGGCGTGCGCGGCATGCGGCTGGCCGATGGCGACCAGGTGATGTCGCTCTCGATCCTCCACCGCTCGGGCGCCAGCCAGGAAGAGCGCGACACCTATCTCCGCTTCGCCCCCTGGAAGGGCGAGCGCGAGGGCGAGTGCGAGCTTGCACCCGAGAAGTACGAGGAGATGAAGGCGCGCGAGCAGTTCATCCTCACCGTCTGCGCCAATGGCTATGGCAAGCTCAGCTCGGCCTATGAGTATCGCCGCACCGGGCGCGGCGGCCAGGGCATCACCAACATCGACAATATCGGCCGCAACGGGCCGGTGGTGGCGAGCTTCCCGGCGACCAAGGGGCATCAGCTGATGCTGGTCACCGATCAGGCCAAGATGATCCGCATGTCGCTGGGTGACCTGCGCGTGATCGGCCGGAACTCGGCGGGCGTGCGGCTGTTCAACGTCGCGGCGAACGAGCATGTCGTCTCGGCGGCACGCATCGAGGAGAGCGAGGACGAGGCCGAGATGAACCTGGGCGACGGCGCCGTGACAGGCGAAGCGACGCCGGATGCGGTGCCGGGCGAAGACCTCGCCGACGGCGGCGAGGCCTGAGCCATGGCCGACATGCCCCTCACCGCCTACAAGATCCTGACCCAGGACCAGATGGACACGCTCGAGCGCGAGCGTGTCTTCCTGGGGGCGCCGATCGACGTGGCAGACGGCTATATCCACCTCTCCACCGCCGAGCAGGCCCAGGAGACGCTGGAGAAGCATTTCGCCGGCCAGACGGGCCTGTGGCTCGCCGCAGTGGATCTGGCAGCGCTGGGCGACACGGTGCGCTGGGAACCGTCGCGCGGCGGCCTGCTCTTCCCCCACATCTACGGCCCGCTGCCGCTCGACGCGGTGACGGCGTACAGCGAAGTCGCCTACGAGCCGGACGGCAGCCTGCGCCTTCCGGTGGCCGGCTGAAAAAAGTGTAAAAACATCGCTTGACGGCGCCGCCCCCGGAACGTAATTGGCCGCCTCCGCCAAGCAATGGCCCCTTCGTCTAGCGGTCTAGGACGTCGCCCTCTCACGGCGAAAACACGGGTTCGAGTCCCGTAGGGGTCACCAGCCTTTTCAAAGGCTTAGGTGCCGAATAGCTGCACGAATGTGCAAATTACTGCAAATTTACTGCAAAACCGTAGCTGGAAATCGGCGGACTTTCACGGATTGTTCTAGGGCCCCACAGCGTCGATATCCGCGGCTGGCGGGACGCTGCCGAGTGTCTGATTCGCACCCCAGACTCAGCCTTTCCACCTTCCTCCGGGATATCCGCCGACCACCATCGTGGGCGCATCGCTCCCGGCACGTGGCGACCAACTTAAGCCGTTCACATCGGCGGGCGGGAGCGACCGCTCGGGCCGAAAGCGGCCATTGGCGGCTCCAATCCCTTGATCGGCGGCATTGCCCGGGAATCGATTTTCCGCACTGGCGGCTCCCGCCCCATGTGTGGACGGCTCTCCGTCGGCAAGGGGTTGGTGAGCGGATGCACTTGGTGGTCGGTGCGGCCATGTGTCCGGCCTTTGATGCGGCTGTCGTTGCCGCTGGCCATAATGCCTTCCGCGAACCGGGTCCCTGATCACTTGCTCGCACTCGGGGTGCGTGGGCGTAGTAGGGTGGTCTGATCCGGCGTGTCGACCGGCTTTCGTGCAATAGCTCCTTTGCCCTTTCCAACCTCGAAGCGCAGCCTCAGCCGCGCAGTCTCATGCGGCGACGGCCATCGGCTCGCGATAGCGTTCCCCGTGCATCATCATGGCCCATGCAATCCGGGCGTTCTTGTTCGCCAGTGCGATGGCAGCAACCTTTGGCTTGCGGCGGTCGAGCAGGCGGACGAGCCAGGTCCGGCGCGTGCTCTGCATTGCGCGTCGGATCAAGGCCATGGCGCCTGCGAACAGCATCTGGCGGAGATAGCGATTGCCGGCCTTGGTGATGGATCCCAGCCGCTCCTTGCCGCCAGATGAGTTCTGCCGTGGGACCAGCCCCATCCACGCTGCCATGTCGCGGCCGCACCGGAAGGCCGACGGGTCAGGCACGTATGCTATCAGTGCCGATGCCACCAGCGGCCCGATGCCGGGTATTTCCATGAGACGATGGCCAAGGTCGGTCGAACGGGCCAGGCTGAGGACCTGGCGGTCGTTTTCGAGTATCTGCTGCTTCACCAGCTTCAGTTGGGCGACAAGCATCTGCAGGCACTGGCGTGCTGCTGCAGGGAGTCGCGTATCGACGGCATCCTCGATGACCTCGAGCAGCCGCTCGACGCCTCTGCGTCCAACCGGTGCGACGATCCCGAACTCCGCCATGTGCGCGCGAATGGCATTGGTGAGCATCACCAGCTGACGGTTGAGCATCAGGCGCACCTTGTGCAGCATCATCGCGCTTTGCTCCTCGGGCGCTTTCGGGGCCACGAAACGCATGGTGGGGCGCGTCACTGCCTCCGCAATCGCCTCGGCATCGGCCATGTCGTTCTTCTGCCGCTTCACATAGGGCTTCACATATTGGGCGGGCATCAGCCGCACCTCATGGCCGAACTTGGCGATCTCGCGCGCCCAGAAATGCGACGTCGCGCAGGCCTCGATCCCGACCACGCAGGGCGACAGCTTTTCGAAGAACGGCAGCAACCGCGCGCGCGTCAGTCGCTTCTGCAGAACGATTGTGCCGGCTTCATCCAGCCCGTGCAGCTGGAAGACCGACTTTGCGATATCCAATCCGACCACATGTACGTTCGCCATGCCACTTCTCCTCCATTCGACCGGAGCAGATTAGATCGACTCCGCGGTCATGGAGAGCCGTCCACGGCATCACTTGCGGACATTCGCGCAACCGCTCATCCTCGCTGCTATACAACGTCAGGAGGAGAAGAAGGGGATGGCCGCACTTCGGCAGGTTATCGGCGGGGCGGGTTTGATCTGTGGCGCAATATTTGCTGCATCTTATTGCAAACTCAT
>JAPJRE010000322.1 GCA_030824725.1 Sphingomonas sp. | reverse complement strand
GTGCGGCTGCCTGCGGGCGCGGCGCGGCGGGCGCCGGTGCGGGCTTGGGCGCCACGGGTGCCGGCCTGGGCTCGGCCGGAGCTGCGGCAGGCGCCGCGGCGGCGGCCTTGGCTTCGTTGGACTTCACCGGCGACGGACGCGAGGGCAGCCCGAGGCGATGGGCCTTGCCGATCACCGCGTTGCGCGACACACCGCCCAGTTCCTCGGCGATCTGCGTCGCGGTCAGGCCGCTGTCCCACATCTTCTTCAGCGTCTCGATACGCTCGTCGGTCCAGCTCACTTCGGTTCCTTCGTCTTGCGGGCGGCGGCGTCAGCGGGTACGCGATCGCGCCATGAGCAGCCACCCCGAAATCGGTTCACAGCTTCCCGAGCCGGGCGTTCCGGTGATTCGCAACGTCAACTGGGGAGGCTTGCGCACCCTCTATATCAAGGAGGTGCGCCGTTTCTTCAAGGTGCAGCTCCAGACGGTGTGGGCGCCGGCCGTTACCACCCTGCTGTATCTGGTGATCTTCACGGTTGCGCTGGGCGGCGGCGGGCGAACGGTGACGCTGGACGGTGTCCCGATTCATTACGCCGATTTCATCGCTCCCGGCCTGATCGTGATGGGCATGCTGCAGAACGCCTTCGCCAATGCGAGCTTCTCGCTGCTGGTCGGCAAGATCCAGGGCACGATCGTCGACTATCTGATGCCGCCGCTCTCGACCGGCGAGATGCTGGCGGCGCTGGCCGGCGGATCGGTGACCCGCGCCTTCTGCGTGGGCGGCACGGTGTGGCTGGCAATGGCGCTGTGGGGCGTCCATGTCTTCCCGGCGCACTTGTGGGCGGTGCTCTGGTTCGGCTTCCTCGGCTCGCTGTTCCTCGCGCTGATGGGGGTGCTGACCTCGATCTGGGCGGAGAAGTTCGATCATGCCGCGGCGATCACCAATTTCGTCGTGGCGCCCTTGTCGCTGCTCTCGGGCACCTTCTACTCGGTCGAGAACCTCTCGCCGGTGTTCCGCGCAATCAGCCATGCCAACCCGTTCTTCTACATCATCTCGGGCTTCCGCTACGGCTTCCTCGGCGTCGCCGATTCGCCGATCCTGCTCGGCACCGCGGTGATCCTGGGGCTCGACCTGGTGCTGGGGCTGTTCTGCTACGCGCTCCTGCGCCGCGGCTGGAAGATCAAGAGCTGAACCGCATCCGCACGAAAGCCGTTACGCAACGCTAACCATTTGGTTACATGGTGCCGGGGCCGAAGACCTCGCGGGGGCGAGGTTGGGCTGTCGTGGGGGCATCACATGCGTCTTCTTGCTTCGTTCGGGCTGCTGGTCGCAGCCGGGCTGTCGCTGGCCGGTTGCAGCCAGCCGCGCCCGAAGCCGATCCTCGGGTGCAACTACCAGGTCGTGCCGCTCACCGTCGGGCCGACGTGGCGGCAGGTGCCACTGCAGCTCGGCGCCGCGGCCGCCCAGGGCGGCGGTGCCGCAAGCGCGCGGCTGGGCGGGCTGCTGCGCGAACGCCGCGCCCGCCGGGCGGCGCCGCTCGGCGGCGCGCAGGCACAGCGGGCCGAGGGCGCGGTCGACCAGTTCCTCGCCCTGAGCGGCGGCGGGCAGCATGGCGCGTTCGGCGCGGGCTTCTTCTACGGCATGGGGCGCCTGCCCAGCTGGGACATCGTCACCGGGGTCAGCACCGGCTCGCTGCAGAGCACCTTGCTGTTCCTCGCCAACCAGCCCGTCCCCGCCGACCGCACCGACTATGGCTGGGTCGACGGGCCGATGTCCGGTAAGGACGGGCCTACCGGGCTGGTGGTGAAGCCGGGCAGCTCGAACGTCGGCGATCTCGTGCTCGCCTATTCGATCGCCAGCGAGGCCGATCTGCTGCGCAAGCGCAGCGGCGGCGTGGCGCTGGGCGTGGTGCTGAAGGGATCCACCGCCAGCTTCGCGCCGCTGCGGGCGCGGCTGCTAAAGATCATGACCGTCGGCACGCTGCAGGCCGTGGGCCGCGAATGGCGCGACCAGAAGCGCCAGCTCTTCGTCGGCGTGAGCAATCTCGACGACGGCGAAGGCTATGCGATCGACTTGACCGAGCTGGCCGCGCGTACGCTCGCCACCACCGCCCCGGCCGAGCTGGCCCGGCTCCAGGGCTGCTATGTCGACGCGATGCTGGCCTCCTCGTCGGTGCCGCCGGGTGTCCCGCCGGTGACGCTGCAGACCGCGCAGAGCACCGAGATGTACATGGACGGCGGCGCGCGCTTCGGCATGTTCCTGGAGCCGGTCCTGGCGGCGCTGCGCGGCGCGGGCGGCGACGGGCGCGCGCAGGTCACGCTGATGGTCAACACCACGATGGACGCGGGGCCGTGGAGCGGCGCCGGCCAGCCGATGCAGCGCTGGTCCGCCGCCACCGCCGCGCTCCGCGCCGTCGACCTGCTGGAGACCCAGGTCTATCGCTTCTCGGCGGCGCAGGTGGAGGAACTGGGCATCGCCAGAGGCGGGCTGAACATGGCCTATCTGAGCAGCGCCGGCATTCCGGGCGGGCAATCGCCCGACGACCATGTGTTCAACGGCAAGAGCTGCGCCGCCTGGCAGGCGATCGATGCCCGGTCCAAGCCGCTCCAATTCTATCCCTGGTACATGGCGTGCACGGCCGATTACGGCCGCATGCGCGGCGCCGCCTCCCAGTGGAATCGCAGCACGGCGGCCCTGCACTAAAGGCAGGTTGACCTGCGGCCCCAACCGGCCCTAAATATGCGAGAGGGCGGCCCGGATAGGTCGCCCTTTTGCGTTTCTGGAGTTTCCCCAACCCTTTTTTCGTCAAGGAGTATCGTTCCCATGACCATCACCCCGCTCATGCCCGTCTACCCGCGGTGCGGTGTGCGGCCGGTGCGAGGCGAGGGCTGCTACCTGATCGGGGAACGAGGGGAACGCTATCTCGATTTCGCCGCCGGTATCGCCGTCAACGCGCTGGGCCATGGCCACCCGCATCTGGTCCAGGCGATCGCCGACCAGGCGGCCACGCTGATGCACGTCTCGAACCTGTACGGCTCGCCCCAGGGCGAGGCGCTGGCGACACGTATCCTGAAGCACAGCTTCGCCGACACGGTGTTCTTCACCAATTCGGGCGTCGAGGCGATCGAGTGCGCGATCAAGGTCGCGCGCCGCTATCATTATGCCAACGGCAACCCGCAGCGCCACAAGCTGATCACCTTCAAGAACGCCTTCCACGGCCGTTCGCTGGGCGCAATCTCGGCGACCGACCAGGGCAAGATGCGCGACGGGTTCGAGCCGCTGCTGCCGGGCTTCGACTATGTGCCGTTCAACGATCTGGAGGGCGCGATCGCCAAGATCGACGGCGAGACCGCCGGCTTCCTGGTCGAGACGATCCAGGGCGAGGGCGGCATGACGGCCGGTACGGTCGAGTTCATCCAGGGGCTGCGCAAGGCGGCGGACGAGCACGGCCTGCTGCTGATCCTCGACGAGATCCAGTGCGGCTACGGCCGCACCGGCAAGATGTGGGCCTATGAGCATTACGGCATCACGCCCGACATCATGACCTCGGCCAAGGGCATCGGCGCGGGCTTCCCGCTCGGCGCCTGCCTCGCCACCGAGGAAGCGGCCAAGGGCATGGTGGCCGGCACGCACGGCTCCACCTATGGCGGCAACCCGCTGGCGATGGCGGCGGGCATGGCGGTGCTCGACGTGATGGAGGAGCCCGGCTTCCTCGAGCATGTCACCCGCATGGGCGAGCGCCTGCGCCAGGCCTTCGAGCAGCTGATCCCCAACCATGATCACCTGTTCGAGGAGATTCGCGGCAAGGGCCTGATGCTCGGCATCAAGATGAAGGACAGCGTGGTGAGCCGCGATTTCGTCGCCCATCTGCGCGATCATCACGGGCTGCTGACCGTGGCGGCGGGCGAGAACGTGTTCCGCGTGCTGCCGCCGCTGGTGATCGACGAAAGCCATATCGCCGAGGCGGTCGACAAGCTGAGCGCCGGCGCGCGCAGCTTCGCCCCCGCGGCTGCGGCCTGAGGACTGAACCGATCCTCCCCGGGACGGGGAGGGGGACCATGCGAAGCATGGTGGAGGGGGTTCTCCGCAAAGGGCGTCGCTGGTGGAGGGCCTCCTCCACCCCGACGCTCCGCGTCGCGGTCCCCCTCCCCGTGCCGGGGAGGATGTTATGACCCGCCACTTTATCGATCTCACCGATGCCGGCGCGCACGCGATCGCGGCGATGCTGAACGACGCGATGGCCCGCAAGCAGGCTCGCGCCGGCTGGCCCAAGGGCAAGCCGGACGCCGATGCCCCGCTCGCCGGCCACACGCTGGCGATGATCTTCGAGAAGAACAGCACCCGCACCCGCGTGTCGTTCGACATGGCGATCCGCCAGCTCGGCGGCACCAGCATCGTGATGGACGCGGGCTCGATGCAGCTCGGCCGCGGCGAGAGCATCGCGGACACCGCGCGCGTGCTCTCGGGTTATGTCGACGCGATCATGATCCGTACCGACGACCACCAGAAGGTGATCGACATGGCGAAACACGCCAGCGTGCCGGTGATCAACGGCCTCACCGATGCCTCGCATCCCTGCCAGATCATGGCCGACCTGCTGACCATCCTGGAAAGCGGCAAGGCGCTGCCCGGCCTCAAGGTCGCCTGGCTGGGCGACGGCAACAACGTGCTCGCCTCGATCATGGAGGCCGGCGGGCTGATGCAGTTCGACGTCGTCGCTGCCTGTCCGCAAGGCTATCAGCCGAGTGGCGCCGACGTCGCCCGCGGGCGTGGCCGCGCCCGCGTGGTCGGCAC
>JAPJRE010000321.1 GCA_030824725.1 Sphingomonas sp. | reverse complement strand
ACATAGGAGCTGACCGGCGACTGCTCGACCATGTCGGCATAGTCGCTCTCGTCCATCGCCGCCATGCCGCCGCCGGGATGGCGCGAATCGAGATAGCGCTTGAGCAGTTCATATTGCTCGCCGGTCGCCCAGGGCTTGCAGGCGGTGACTTCGAGATCGCTGTAGCGCTTGAGCAGCTTGCGCTGGGTGGCATTGGGCTCGAACCCGTTGGCCACCACCCGCACCGAGGCGCAGGCGGTGCAGCCCGCACAGCTCGGCCGATAGGCGACCGACTGGCTGCGGCGGAAGCCGATGCGGCTCAGCGCATCGTTGAGTTCGCCGGCATGGTCGCCGGAGAGTTCGGTGAAGATCTTCCGTTCCTGCCGGCCGGGCAGATACGGGCAGGGCGACGGACTGGTCACGAAGAAACGCGGGAATCGAGATAATGCCGTCACCGCTCAGCCGTCCTCTGCTCCATCGGGCCGTCCCGACCAGCCCCTCTTACGCCGTTATGGGGTTCGATTTGGATGATGAAAAGCGCGTTTACCATCAATCAGGGTCATTCCCGCGCCACCGGCTTTCCCGAATGACGCGGAACGGGACGATTTGGGCCCATGGTAACCATTTCACGCGGCATAGCGGGACCGGCGCGGCGCCGGACGGGCGCAGAAGCGCCCCGCCTTGCAGTTGCGCGCGAATCGAGTCGAGCCGCCCGGCTCACCCGATTCTGCCGAGTCCCAGTGCGTCGAGCGCCTGGCCGACCCCGTCCTCGGCGGCGATCCCCGCCCCCGCCTGGCGTGCCCGGTCCGAAATGGCGGCGCTCCCCAGCAGTCGCGCGATCGCGGTGGCAGCCCGCGCGGCGGTGTAGCGGCGCTTGGACAGCGACAGGGCCCAGCCCGGCGCGTTCGATCCGCGCGGCATTGTCGAACTGGTCGCCGAAGATCGGGCAGACGAGCTGCGGCACGCCCGCGCGGATCGCCTGGCCGGTGGTGCCGATGCCGCCATGGCCGATCACCGCCGCAGCGCGCGGGAAGATCTGCGAATGCGGCGCATAGCCTGCCACGAGCACGGTATCGCCGGCGAGGTGCCGGTGCTTCGCCAGCAGATCGTCGCCGACCAGCAGCACCACCCGCAGCCCCAGCCGCCGCGCCGCCTCGGCGCTCGCCGCATAGAAGCCGTCCTCGGCATAGACCGCCATGCTGCCCAGCGTGAAGACGAGCGGGGCCGGCCCCGCAGCCAGGAACGCCTCGATCTCGGCGGAGAGCCCCTCCCCCGCGAAGCCGCCATCGTAGAAGACGAATCCGGTCTGCGCGAAGCTCGAGGGCACATCACCGAGCGCCGGCGCGAATGCCGGCGACCACAGCCCGATCGCGCGGTCGACTGCCAGCGGTCCCGACAACATCTCGTTGCCCGCGAAGGGCGGTGCGCCAGCGGCTTCGCGCATCGCTTTGAAAGGCTCGAGCCCCTTGGCATAACGCCGCTCGGCCAGCCGCAGCAGCGGCCGCACCGCGCCCGCGCCGAACCAGCGGCGGAGTGTCACCAGCAGGATCTCGCCGCGGGTCAACACCGGCGGGTCCTCCGCCGAGAGCAGGGTGATCGGCTGGAGCAGCGCCGAGGCGAGCGACACCCCCGCCGCCTCTGCCGCGATCCGTGCGTGGATCGAGAAGCTGCTGGCGAGCACCAGGTCCGCGCCCGCGACCACCGGCTTCAGGTCCGCCAGCGTCACCTCGGCATAGGGCACCAGCACGCGGTTGATGATGAACTCGAAATCGGTGGCGATGGCCCGCGCGATTGCGCCCTCGTCCATGCCGGTGTCAGCGATCAGCTGCGACCCGTCGGGGCGGATGGGATGGAATTCGATGCCGTGCCGCTCGGCGATCGGCCGCACCGATTCGGCGCCCGCGAAGACCGGCACGTGCCCGCGCGCCTGCATCCCCAGCGCCAGGGCAATGAACGGGTGCACGTCCCCCAACGTGCCCAACGTCGCCAGCACCACCCGCATGCCTTTGCCCCCCTTGTCGGGAGCAGGGTGGTCGCAAGGTGGCGGCCCCGCGTCAATCAAGATCCTCCCCGGCACGGGGAGGGGGACCATTCGCGCCAGCGAATGGTGGAGGGGGGCCTCCATACCGGACTCGCCCGCTGTGCTCCCCCTGCACCACCGCCTTCGGCGGCGGTCCCCCTCCCCGTTCCGGGGAGGATCTCAGAACTCAGTACGCCCGCGCCACCAGGATCCGCTCGACCGCCGGCTTGCCGGTGAACAGGCAGCTGCCCTCCGCCGGTGCCGCATTGCCGGGCACGTTGCGGAAGGTGAGCTTGAGCGCCTTGAGCCGCTCGACCACCGCATCCAGCTCGGCGCCGGTCGGCTTGGCCCAGCTGACCTCGGCCCAGCCCGGGAACTTCTCCGAATCGGCGAACATCGCGGCGAGCGTGTCGAAGTCGGTCACGTCGCGGCGGATATTGCTCTCCAGCCGGTCGCGCGCGTCGAGATACAGGCCCTGCTGGATGCTCTCTAGGATCGCCGCCGCTTCCAGCACGAAGTCGCCGCGCGGCATGATCTGCGAATCGAGCTTGCCGTCCTCGCGATAGAGCTTGTTGCGCTGGATCACCGAGACATTGCCGCCGGCGACATCGCGCCCGCCGACCTCGATCACGATCGGCGCGCCCTTCTTCACCCAGCCCCAGCGCTTGGTCTGCGCCTTCACTGCCTTGAGGTCGAGCAGCGCGCGCACCGGCTCGCCCAGCGCGCTCAGCTTGGCGAGCTCGGCCTGGAGCGACTTGCAATAGTCGATCGTCGCGGCGTCCTCGGGCTGGTCGCGCAGCATCGGCACGATCACGATTTGCCACGGCGCCACCATCGGCGGCACGCGCAGGCCGTCATCGTCGCCGTGCACCATGATCAGCCCGCCGATCATGCGGGTCGAGACGCCCCAGCTGGTCGTCTGCGCCAGGTCGAACTGGCCTTCCGAATTCTGGAACTTGATGTCCTGCGCCGAGGAAAAGGTGGTGCCGAGGAAGTGCGAGGTGCCGGCCTGCAGCGCCTTGCCGTCCTGCATCATCGCCTCGATCGAGAAGGTCGAGACGGCGCCGGGGAAGCGCTCATTCTCCGGCTTCTCGCCCGCGACCACCGGCATCGCCAGGCAATCCTCGGCGAAGCTGCGATACACCTCGAGCATCTTGAGCGTCTCTTCCTGCGCCTCTTCGACCGTGGCGTGGGCGGTATGCCCTTCCTGCCACAGGAATTCGGCGGTGCGCAGGAACATCCGGGTGCGCATTTCCCACCGGACGACGTTGGCCCACTGGTTGATCAGCACCGGCAGGTCGCGCCAGCTCTGCACCCAGCGCGACATCGCCGCGCCGATCACCGTCTCCGACGTGGGGCGGACGACCAAAGGCTCTTCCAGCTTCGCCTCGGGATCGGGCACCAGCCGGCCGTCCTTCTGGACGAGGCGGTGATGGGTGACGACCGCCATCTCCTTGGCGAAGCCGTCGACATGCTCGGCTTCCTTCTCGAAATAGGAAAGCGGGATGAACAGCGGGAAATAGCAGTTCTCGTGCCCCGTCGCCTTGATGCGATCGTCGAGCAGGCGCTGGATGCGCTCCCAGATGCCATAGCCCCAGGGCCGGATGACCATGCAGCCGCGCACGCCCGAATCCTCGGCCATGTCGGCTTCGCTGATGACGGTCTGGTACCATTGCGCGAAATCGCCATCGCGCGTGACGGAAAGGGCGTGCTTGATCATGCCACGCGCTTAGCGCTTGGGCGCGCCGACGCAAGGGCCGGCGCGCGACAGGCGGATGTCGAAACAGCGCCGAATTCACGGCCGGCGGATGGACGGGACAGGCTTCAGGGCCCGCGAGCGGTACAGCGGGCGCGCTCAGCGCCTGCCGTACACCGTGACTTTCCGGTTCTTGTGCTCCGCGGGATCCCAGCCCGCCTTGCGCTTCGCGGTGTAGAGAACCGCCAGCGCCAGGGCGAACAGCACCGAGAACAGCGGCTCATTGTCGTTCTGCGCCAGCACGATGCGCGTCGTGACCATCACGAACAGGGCACTCGCGACAGCGAACTCGGCTGGATATTGGGACAAGCGATCGCGCATGCCGTTGCGCACCAGTTCGATGATCGAGAAGATCACGATCCCCATATAGCTGAAGAAGCCGAGCAACCCGTAATCGGCTGTCAGCGAGACCAGACCGAGATCGATCGTGAGGAAGCCGTCCGGCGTGCGATAATTGATCGCGCGTGCGCCGTGCCCGGGCCCATAGCCCAGGATCGGGCGCGCCGCGATGACGGGAACTGCCAGGCGGAACTGCACCTTGCGGGCATCATTGCTGGCCTGTGCAGAGCCGCCGCCGAGCACGCGGACGTGCACCGCCGGCACGAACATCACCGCCAGCACCAGCGCGAACAGCATCGCCGGGTACAGCATGGTCGCGGAGATGCCGAGCAGGTCGCTGCGCGCCGTCCGCCAGCGATGCACGCCCCAGAGCAAGCCGAACAGCGCATGCGACACCAGATAGCCGACGAGCGACAGTCGCGCGGTCGACAGGATGCAGGATGCGAGCACGATGATGTCGAATGCCACCCAGAACAGCCGCCATGGCCAGTTCTTCGCGTTCATCAGCCGGAAGAGGACGAACGGCGTGCTCAGCGCGAGCAGCTCGCCATAGGAGAGCGCCGTCGTGTAGGTGGTGACGACGCGATACCAGTCGCGAATGCGGGGCTGGGTGATCTTCTCCAGCGTATCGTCGTCGATCTTCAGGAAGGCGGGGATGTGATCGATCCACAGGATGTGCTGCACCCGCG
>JAPJRE010000320.1 GCA_030824725.1 Sphingomonas sp. | reverse complement strand
CACAGACCACTTCGGTGAAGATGCCGCTGATCGCCTCCGCCGTGGCGCGATCGAGGGGGCGGTTCACGGCGATGATGCCGCCGAACGCCGAGACGGTGTCGCAGGCGAACGCCGCCGCATAGGCCTCGGCCAGCGTCGCGCCGCTCGCCACGCCGCAGGGGTTGGCGTGCTTGACGATCACCACGGTCGGCGGGCCGTCGCGGAATTCGCTGACCAGCTCGAGCGCGGCGTCGGCGTCGTTGTAATTGTTGTAGCTCAGTTCCTTGCCCTGGAGCTGCCGCGCCTGGGCGATCCCGCCACCGACGACCCGCTGGGGCACGTACAGGGCCGCCGACTGATGCGGGTTCTCGCCATAGCGCAGATCGGCCTGCTTCACGAGCGCGAGCGGCAGCGTCGCGGGCAGAGTCTCGCCCTGGTCGACCGTCGCGAACCAGCGCGCGATGCCCGCATCGTACGTCGCGGTGGCGGCATAGGCCTTGGCGGCGAACTTGCGGCGCTGATCGAGCGTGGTCGTGCCGCCCATCACCAGCGCGTAATCGGCCGGATCGGTGACGATGGCCACCGACTCATGATTCTTCGCGGCCGAGCGCACCATCGACGGGCCGCCGATATCGATATTCTCGATGATCTCGTCGCGATCCGCGCCCTTGGCGACGGTCTGGGCGAAGGGGTAGAGGTTGACCACGACGAGGTCGATCGGCGCGATGTCATGCTCGGCCATCGAGGCCTGGTGCTCGGGATTGTCGCGGACCGAGAGCAGGCCGCCATGCACCTTGGGGTGCAGCGTCTTCACCCGGCCGTCCATCATCTCCGGGAAGCCGGTCAGGTCCGAGATGTCGCGGACCGTGAGGCCTGCGTTACGAAGGGCGGTGGCGGTGCCGCCGGTCGAGACGAGCTCGACGCCCTGGGCAGCCAGAGCCTGGCCGAGTTCGACGATCCCGGTCTTGTCGGAGACCGAGAGGAGCGCGCGGGTGATCTTGATGTCCATGGCCCGCCCCTCTCCTCAATCGGGCGCGCCGGGGCAAGCCCTATTTGGAGCGGTGGAACACCCAGTTGAGGCTGGCGCCGCCGGCGGGCGTCTCGCCATGGATCACCAGCTGCTGGGTGGCGTGCGGCCGGCCGCGCGCGTCGATCCACAGGCTCTCCTCGATCGCCAGCGTGCCGCCCTTGGCGCGGAACTGCCAGAGCATGCCCGAGGCGGTGCGCAGGATCGCGCCATGCCCGTCGGCGGTGGGGGACGCCTCGACCTGCGGGGCGAGGTGGAAGCGCACCGCAAAGGGCTTGGAGTCGATCCGCCGCTTGCCGGCAGGCAGCAGCAGATCCTCGCCGCGCAGGTCGCGCCCGTCGTGCGACAGGGTCAGTTCGCGGCGGTGGAGCAGGCCGAAGCGGCGGACATAGCCGTCTTGCGCCGCTTCGATGCGGCTGGCGTGTTCGGTCTCTTGCCGCACCAGCTCGACTTCACTCACCCCGCGGCCGAGCGTGCCGTCGGCATGGATCGCGGTGGAGTTGCTATCGTCGAGCACCAGCGTCGAATGCGCCGCGGTGGTGCGCAGGCCCTGGACCAGCTCGGCGGGCAGGCGGGCATCGGCGGCGCGGCTGCCGCCGCAGTTGACGACGATCCGGTCCGCGCCGTCGGACAGCTCGAAGGCGAGGGTGGACGCGCAGCCGGTCTGCGCGACGCGGGCGTCGGGTGGCGGGGCGGCGTCGAGAATCAGCACGGTGCCGGCGCAGGAGAGGCGCTGATAGCCCCAGTCGCGCGCCTGCTTGAGCGGGCGGGTGCGCACGCCGGTCGCCTCGATCGCCTGCTCGATCCACGCGCCGCCGACCGGCGCGCAGCCCTGCCAGCTCGAGAGCCCGCCATCGCCGTGGCAGACGCCGAGCAGCGCCGCGACCATCCGGTTGAGCGCGCCGAGTACGAAGGCGGGCG
Source organism: Sphingomonas sp. (assembly GCA_030824725.1). Lineage (GTDB taxonomy): Bacteria > Pseudomonadota > Alphaproteobacteria > Sphingomonadales > Sphingomonadaceae > Sphingomonas. The sequence goes on along the minus strand of JAPJRE010000320.1, from coordinate 2,860 downwards.
GCTCGATGCGGCGGGCGGCATAGGTTTCGCAGAGCAGGGTGATCAGCTGGATCGCGTCGAGCTGGCCGTCGGGCGAGCGGCCGACCGTGCCGCCATCCTCATAGACCGAGGCGGTGATCGCGCGGTTGAGCCCCGCCTCGGCAAAGGCGCGGCGCGGATCGCCGCCGGGCAGGACCAGCCCTGCCACGGTCAGGCCCGCCCAGGCGGCCAGCCGGGGGACGCCGGCCGGCACCTTGTCGGCACTGCGGTCGAGATGGCGGGCACCGCGGGCCAGCGCGTGCATCACGCCCGAGCGATAGACCTGGTCGGTGGAGGAGAGGATGAGCGGCGCATGCGCCACCCAGGCGAGGATGCGCCGGCCGACCAGATCGGGGCGCCAGGCCGGGTCCGCGACCTGCTCGCCATGCACCTTCAGCCAGCGGCGCATGATGTCCTCGGCGATCGGCGCGCCCTGCTGGCGGGTGGCGACGCTGGACAGGTCGCGCAGCCAGGCAAAGCCCTGCAGATGCTGGGTGAAGGCCGCCGACCAGTCGGGCTTGGCGAAGTCGAGCGTCTCGATCGCGCGGACCTCGCCGCACAGCCGCAGCTCGCCGTCGAGCAGGGCGTTGCCGCGCTGCGGATCGCCGAAGAACGGATCGTCGGCGGCGGTGAGCAGCTTGAGCGGGTGCCGGCCCTTCAGCCGCATCGCATAGAAGGGCGAGCGCCAGGCGAGGCGCTGGAAGCGATCGGCGATGCGGTCGGCGAGCGACAGGCCGCGGTCGCCGCCTACCCGGATCAGCCGCTTGCCTTCCTCGACTCCGTCGGCGGCGGAGTCCGGCACGGACTCGGTCAAGCCCCGCGCAGGCCTGCGATATTGGCGGCGTACTGGCCCGGGCCGCCGGTGAAGGTCGCGGTGCCGGCGACGAGCGCATTGGCGCCGGCGGCGATCGCCTTGGGCGCAGTCTCGCGATCGATGCCGCCATCGACTTCGAGATCGATCGCGCGGCCGCTCGCTTCGATGCGGCGGCGCAGCTCGGTGATCTTGGGCAGCTGGCTCTCGAGGAACTTCTGGCCGCCGAATCCCGGGTTGACGCTCATCACCAGGATCAGGTCGACCAGATCCATCACATAGTCGACCGCGTCTACGGGCGTGGAGGGGTTGAGCACCACCCCGGCGCGCTTGCCGAGCGCCTTGATCGTCTGGAGCGTGCGGTGGAGGTGGGGGCCGGCCTCGGGGTGCACCGAGATCGTGTCCGCACCGGCCTCGGCGAAAGCGGCGAGCATCGGGTCGACGGGCGTGATCATCAGATGCACGTCGAAATTCTTGGCCGAATGCGGGCGCAGCGCCTTCACCACCGCGGGGCCGATGGTGATGTTGGGCACGAAATGCCCGTCCATCACGTCGACATGGATCCAGTCGGCGCCGGCGGCGTCGATGGCGCGGACTTCCTCGCCGAGCCGCGCGAAATCGGCCGAGAGGATCGAAGGAGCGATGCGGACGGACATGGTCGTCTCCTAGGGAAGGGGCGAGTCGGGCGCAACCGGAGGGGACGGGTACCCACGGGTTGCGCACCACTTCTCCACAGACTTATCCACAGCTTGCTGCACGACGGGGACGAAGGGCCCCGGACGTGCGATCAGCGACGGCGGAAGCGGGCGATGAAGAAGCCGTCGAGCCCGCCTTGCGCCGCCAGCATGCCCGGCAGGACGCGCACCGAACCGTCCTCGCGGGGCGAAATGCCCGCCGGAAGCTCGTCGGCGGTGGCAGGCACCAGTTCGAATTCGGGATGGGCGGCGAGGAAGGGGGCGAGATGGCCTTCGCCTTCCTTCGGCTCGAGCGAGCAGGTGGCGAAGACCAGCGTGCCGCCCGGCTTCACCCAGGCGGCTGCTCGGTCGAGCAGCTTGGCCTGGAGCTCCGCCATCTCGGCGATCAGCGCGGGGCGGACGCGGTGGAGCACGTCCGGGTGACGGCGGAAGATGCCGGTGGCGCTGCACGGCGCGTCGAGCAGCACCGCGTCGACCGGGGCGGCGGGGCTCCAGCTCAGCAGATCGGCGGTGACGATCTGTGCCGTCAGGCCAGTGCGCTCCAGATTTTCGCGGAGGCGGGCGAGGCGGTTCTCGGCGACGTCCACCGCGGTCACCTGCCAGCCGGCGGCAGCGAGCTGGAGTGTCTTGCCGCCGGGGGCGGCGCAGAGGTCGAGCACGGTGCCGGTGCCCGCACCGATCAGCCGGGCGGGGATCGAGGCGGCGAGGTCCTGCACCCACCAGTCGCCCTCGGCGAAGCCGGGCAGCTCGGGAACGCTGGTGCCGGGTTCGAGCCGGGCGTGGCGCGGGGCAAGGCTGGTCGCGCCGGAGACCGTTACATCGGCGGTCTTGAGGCTGAGATCGAGCGGGGGCGGGGAGGCGATCGCCTCGCAGGCGGCCTGCACCATCGCATCGCCCCAATGCGCCTGCCAGCGCAGCGCGACCGGGTCGGGGAGCATCGGCACGTCGGGCAGCGTGGCATTGCCGCGCATCAGCGTGCCGAACACGCCGTGGACCAGCTTGCGCGGGCCGCCATCGACCAGCGGCAGCACCGTCGCAATCGCGGCGTGGCCGGGGGTGCCCAGCGCGATCGCCTGGACCAGCGCGATGCGCAGCGCGAAGCGGGCCTTGGCGTCATCGGGCAGGCGCTGGCGGGTGGCCGAATCGATCAGCGCATCGAGATCGGGGAGGCGGCGCAGCGCCTCGGCGGCGATGGCATGGGCGAGGCCACGGTCGTTGGGTGCCAGGCCTTGCGCGGCGGAGTCGAGCGCCTGTTCGAGCGCGAGGCCGCGGCGCAGCACGGCGTCGAGCAGCTTGAGCGCGGCGCGGCGGGCGGGGACGCCGGGGGCGTCGGGCT
>JAPJRE010000319.1 GCA_030824725.1 Sphingomonas sp. | reverse complement strand
GACCAGCGCGATCTTGCGGACGCCCGGCAGCATCGCCGCCGGATCGGTCGCGCGCGCAGCGGCGGCGCCGAGCAGCAGCTGCGCAATGGCAAAGGCGGTGGCGAGCCACAGCGCCGCAAGTCCCGCTTCGGCGATCATGGCTCCAGCGACTCGCTCTTGTGCATCTTCCCCGCCATCTGCGGCGGCATGTAGCGCTCGTCATGCTTGGCGAGCAGATTGTCGGCCGTGAAGCTGCCGTCGGGCTGGAACCGGCCCTCGGCGACCACGCCCGATCCTTCGCGGAACAGGTCCGGGGTCACGCCGCGAAAGCGCACCGGCACCACCGCCTTGCCGTCGGTGACCTTGAAGGCGATCGACACGCCGTCCTTTGCGCGAACGAGCGAGCCCTTCTCGACCATGCCGCCCAGCCGCACCGCCTTGCCAAGCGGCAGCGGCTTGTCCGCCACGTCGCCGGGGGCATAGAAGAACGCCGCCTGGTCCTTGAGTGCGGAGAGCGCCAGCAGCGCCGCGCCGATGATCGCTGCCACCGCCAGCAGTGCCAGCGTCAGTCGTTGATGCTTTGCCTTCACGCGCGTTTCCTGAACGCGTCCGCGGTCGCTTCCGCACGCCGCATCGCCCACCAGCTCACGGCCGCGAGACCGCCGGTGCCGAGCGCCACCACCAGATAGGCGGCGGCCACGAACCACCAATGGTTCATTGCGCCGCCCTCCGCCGCAGCCGGGCCTCGACCTTTTGCCGGGCGAGCAGCGTGCGCATCCGCATCAGCACGATGGCGCCGAACAACAGGCTGAAGCCGGACAGCGTGAACCACAGCGGCCAGAGCATCGACGCATCGATGCTGCTGCGGGTGAGCCCGATGCTCTCCCCCTGGTGCAGCGTGTTCCACCACACCACCGAATAGCGAATGATAGGCAATAGCACCGTCCCCGCAACGCCGAACAGCGCCGCAATGCGTCCGTCGCCGCTCCGCTCGGCATCGGCGCGGGCGAGCGCGATCCAGGCGATATAGACGAAGAAAAGCAAGAGCATGCTGGTCAGGCGGCCGTCCCATTCCCACCAGGTGCCCCAGGTCGGCCGTCCCCAGATCGAGCCGGTGATCAGGCAGAGCGCGGCGAACACCGCCCCGACCGGCGCGATCGCGTGCGCGGCGACAATCGCCAGCGGGTGCCGCCAGATCAGGTAGCCGAGGCACGCCAGCGCCAGGCAGCTCCACCCGCCCATGCCGAGCCAGGCGGTCGGCACATGGATGTAGAGAATGCGGACGCTGTCCTTCTGCAGATAGTCGGCGGGCGTCTGCGTCAGCCCCGCCCAGGCGCCGAAAAGGGTCAGCGCGAGGCCGACCCAGAACAGGGCCGGCGTCAGCGGCCGGGCGATCTTGAGGAAGCGCGCCGGATTGGCGAGGGCGTGAAGCATCGGCACGCGCAGAGGATTAGCCGGGTTTCTCCCCTGAATCCAAGCAGCGATTGCAGCGCGGCGCCCTCCTTGCGGATAGGGTTGCAGGCGCGTGCAGCTTCGTCTACTCGGCGCCGGTCATCTGGGGAGTAGCCAGCCGGTGCCCCGCGCACCGGGCGCTTGCGTCAACATACTTGGTCGAGAGGCCATGGCGCAGGCGGAGCCGCAAGGTTCGGGCGAGACCAATGGCGTCGCATCTCCGCTCGTGCCGGGCGGGGAGATGCGGTGTCGTTGGATTCGCATCCGCCCGGCCCCGGAGATTTTCTTGGAATCCCTGCTCACCTCCACCGCGGTGGTCGCGCTCGCCGAAATCGGCGACAAGACCCAGCTGCTGGCGATCCTGCTGGCGACCCGCTTCAAGCGCCCGGTGCCGATCATCTGCGGCATCTTCGTCGCGACGATCGCCAACCACTTCCTCGCCGCTTTGGTGGGTGCCGAGGTCGCGGGGCTGCTGGACAGCATCTGGTTCCGCTACGCGATCGCCGCCTCGTTCGTGGCGATGGGCCTTTGGACGCTGATCCCGGACCAGCTCGACGAGGAGGAGGCCCCCAAGCCCGCGCGGTTCGGCGCGTTCCTCACCACTGCGATCGCCTTCTTCCTGGTCGAGATGGGCGACAAGACCCAGGTCGCCACCGTGGCGCTCGGCGCGCGCTTCCATGCGGTGCTGCCGGTGACGGCGGGGACGACGCTGGGGATGATGCTCGCCAATGTGCCGGCGGTGTTCCTCGGCAAGGCGGTGATCGACCGCGTGCCGCTGACGACCGTGCATCGCATCGCGGCGCTGCTGTTCGTCGCGATCGGCCTGTGGCTCGCGGCCGAGACGGCGGGGTGGTTGTGAGAGCGTGATCCTCCCCTGCGCATGCAGGAGAGGGGGACCGCACGGCGCAAGCCGCGTGGTGGAGGGGCCGCCGCGGCACGCGGCGGTTGCCCGGAACGCAAAAGACCGCGCCTCGCGGCGCGGCCCTCCACCATGCTGCGCATGGTCCGCCTCCCCGGACGGGGAGGATCTCAAAGGGATTACCGCCCGATCAGGCGCTGGGCGATGCGGTCGGCGACTTCACTCGACGGATCGCCGGTCGCTTCGCTTTCGTCCCACACCTGGTTCAGACGCACCGGGATCTTCTCGACCCGCGCATCGACCTCGGAACGGTCGCCCTGCCCCAGATACTCGAGCGCAACGTTGATGATGCCGCCCGCATTGATCACATAATCCGGCGCGTAGACGATGCCGCGCGCGTGCAGGCGGTGGCCGTCCTCGCGCGTGGCGAGCTGATTGTTCGCGCCGCCCGCGACGACGCGCACCTTGAGCGCCCCGATCGACTGTTCGGTGAGGATCGCACCCAGCGCGCAGGGGCTGAGAATGTCGGCTTCGTGCGTCAGGATCGCATCGGCGTCGACCGCTTCGGCGCCCAGCTCCGCGGCCAGCGCCTTGGCGCGGTCGCCGTGCACGTCGGCCAGGGTCAGCTTGGCGCCGTCCGCCGCCAGCAGCCGGGCCAGCCCGCCGCCGACCGAGCCGACGCCCTGGATCGCGACGCGCACGCCGGCCATCGAGTCGACGCCCAGGCCACGCTTTGCCGCCGCCTTGACGCCGAGATAGACGCCGCGCGCCGTGACCGGACCCGGATCGCCGCCCGCGCTGCCCGCCGCCACCGGCAGGCCCGAAACATGCTTGGTCTGGGTCGCGACGACCTTCATGCGGGCCTCGGACATGCCGACGTCCTCGGCGGTCACATAGCGGCCGTGGAGCGATTCGACCGCGCGGCCGAACGCTTCCAGCTGCGCCCGGGTCACTTCCGCACCCGGCTTGTCCGCCAGGATCACACCCTTGCCGCCGCCCATCGGCAGATCGGCCATCGCGTTCTTGTAGCTCATCCCCCGCGAAAGGCGGAGCGCATCGGTGATCGCGGCGCGGTGATCGGCATAATGCCAGAAGCGCACGCCACCCGCTGCCGCACCCAGCGCGGTCGAGTGGACCGCGATGATCGCGCTAAGGCCCGAAGCCCGATCCGAGAAGAGGTGAACGCCCTCGTGGTCGTCGAAATCGGGAAAGCCCCAGTCGGTGATCATGGATGGATCCGCGCTGTGATGAAGGGGGGAAAGTGGGGCGACCAACGGGGATCGAACCCGCAACCTCTGGTACCACAAACCAGCGCTCTAACCGATTGAGCTATGGTCGCCGTGAAGGAGTGCGCGCTTAGCGGGCTCCGAAGCGGAGCGCAAGATGATTACGTACCCTGCCCGCGCGAAATTTTCACCGCCTCCTCCGAGGTGGTCCCCCCTGCCCGCGCCAGGGCACGCGCCGCGGAGCCCAGATTGGGGGTCTGGACGAAGGCGTGGCGCGCGAGAATGGCCGCGTCGCCGCCATCATTGACCAACCGGCGAATCGTCGCGTCCCCGCGAATCGCCTCGAACACGCCGATCGCGCCGGCGAACCCGGTGCCTGCGCACAGTGAACATCCCGTCGGGGCATAGACGATCGCGCCAGGATCGAAGCCGAGCAGCGCCGAGACCGATCCGATCGCCTGCACCGGCTGGCGGCACTCCGGGCAGAGCCGTCGGACGAGCCGCTGCGCCAGCACCAGGTTCAGCGCCGAGGCGAGGTGAAACGCCTCCACTCGCCAGTTGCGTAGCTGCTGGATCGCGCCCACCGTGTCGCCGGCCTCCAGCCCGGCCAGCACCAGGCGGCCGCTCTGCGCGGCCTCGATCGCGGCGGCCGCGCCCGCACGGTCCGTCAGCGAATCGACCATCAGTATGTCGACGTCCTGCGCGATGCCGGCGCGCAGCGCTTCCGCCGGGGCCAGCTTCGCCGCGTCGGCCCAGATCACTCCCGGGCTTTCGGGCATGGCGCCCGTTCCCACGGCGAGCGCGGGTCGGGTGCGCGACGTCGCCAGCGCCAGCAGCGTCTGCAATGTGGTACTGCGCCCATGCCCAGCCGGCGCCGCCACGACCACCAGCCCGGCGCCGCCCAGCGCGGCGCGGACCTGGTGGGCCAGCGGCGCGGCCATGCCGAGCGCCTCCAGCTCGCGATGCCCCGCCTGTCGCGGGGCGCGCTGCACCACCACGCGCCAGCCCCGCACGACCGGTAGCAGCGAAATGTCGAGCATCTCGTCCTCGAAGCGCAGCGTGCCCCGCTGCGGCTGCGCCTCAGTGAGCGACAGGCCCGCAGTGCGCGCGATCTGTCCGATCAGCGCCCCTCCTTCCTCGGCCGCCATCTCGCGGAACGGGTGGATCAGCCCGGCCGCACGGAAAGAGAGGGAAACCCCGCGGGCGCTCGGCCCCAGGTGCAGGTGCGATGCCTCGAGCCGCGCGGCTTCGGCGAGCAAAGCATCAAGCGCGGCGCCGCCGTCCGATCCCATGGG
>JAPJRE010000012.1 GCA_030824725.1 Sphingomonas sp. | reverse complement strand
GTTCGACGCGCTGGAAGCGGATGATGTCGTGGTGACGGGCAACGGCTCGGCCTGTGTCGTCAGCTTCCAGGCCGGGCGGCTGCGTCAGGGCCAGCGGTTGTGGACCAACTCCGGCTGCGCGACGATGGGCTATGACCTGCCCGCCGCGATCGGCGTATGCGCCGCGACCGGGGGCAGCCGCCGCGTCGTCTGCATCGCCGGCGACGGCAGCATCATGATGAACCTGCAGGAGATGCAAACAATCGCCGGCTATGGCCTGCCGGTGAAGGTCTTCCTGCTCAACAATTCGGGCTATGTCTCGATCTTCCAGACGCATCGCAATTTCTTCAATGGCGTGGAAGTGGGCGGCGGCCCGAAGAGCAACGTCACCTTTCCCAGCTTCGAGAAGGTCGCCGGCGCGTTCGGCTTCGCCTATGCCCGCGCGGAAGGGCATGCCGATCTCGCCGCCGCGATCCAGGCCACGCTCGATGCGCCCGGGCCCGCGCTGTGCGAGATGATGATCGACGAACATGTCGGCTTCGCGCCCAAGCTGAGCGCCAAGGTGCATCCGGACGGCCGCATCACCTCGCCGCCGCTGGAGGATCTCTCGCCCTTCCTGCCGCGCGCGGTGCTGGCCGAAAACATGGCGATCCCGCTGATGGAGGAGGAATGAGCACGTTGGCCCTGCCCGCGCGCCGACCGCTCCGTTTCCTGATCGCCGGCGCGGCCAACACTGCCTTTGGCCTGGCCATCTATCCGGCGCTGCTGCTCGGCGTACCCGAATTGCACAGCCAGTATCTGCTCGCACTGGGAATCGCGCAGGGGCTGAGCCTGTGCTTCGCCTTTGCCACCTACAAGCTGGGCGTGTTCCGAACGCGCGGCAATCTGGCACGCGAATTCGGCGCCTTTTCGGGCTTCTACCTGTTCAACTATGCGGCGAACTGGGCCGCGCTTCCCGCGCTTGTCGAATTGGGCGGCCTGTCTCCTCTGATCGCCCAGCTGGGCTTCACCGCCGCGCTGATCGCCGGAAGCTGGTTCTGGCACAACCGCGTCACCTTTCGGGAACCTCGCCGATGACTCACCCTGCCTTGCGCGACCGGCCCTGCCCGCTGTGCGGCGCCCGCGATGCCGCGCCCGAAGTCCGCAGCCGCCGCAGCGCCGAGCTGCGCACGCTGGACGAGCTGCGCCCCTTCTGGTTCGGGATCGACAAGGAACGGCGCTTCTTCACCTATCATCGCTGCGGCGACTGCGGACTGCTCTACAATCAGGTGTTCTTCGACGACGCGCAGCTGGGTGCGCTGTACGGCGCGATGCCGCCGAACATGGACCTCGTGCCCGATGCGGCGATCGTCGCCACGCAGCGCGGCTATTTCGAAGCCATTGCCGCGCGGGCCAGCCTGGCGGGCGGCTATCTCGAACTCGGCCCCGATGTCGGCCATGTCGTCGCCGAGGCGGTGCGAGGGGGCAGCTTCGATCATTTCTGGCTGTTCGAGCCCAACCGCGCCGTCCATGATCGGCTGCGCGCCGCGACGAAGGGGCGCCCGGCCCGGATCCTCACCGACATGACCGATCTGTCGGCGGTGCCGGACGGCAGCATCGGCCTCGCTGTGGCGGTGCACGTCCTCGATCATCTGCTGGAGCCGCTGGACATGCTGTCAGCCGTTCGCGCCAAGCTGCGCCCGGGCGGCATGCTGATGCTGGTCACCCATGACGAGCGCTCGGCGCTGCGCCGGGTGCTGGGGCCCCGCTGGCCGGCCTTCTGCCTGCAGCATCCCCAGCTCTACAATCCGGCGACGCTGCACGCGCTGGTGACCCGTGCCGGCTTCGCCGATGTGGCGGTGACGCAGAGCGCCAATCATTTCCCGATCGACTTCCTCGCCCGGCAGGCTGCCCAGGCGATCGGCGTGCCGGCGATCGGCCGGCTGCCGTTGCCGAAGCGGGCGGTGCGGCTCCGCCTCGGCAACCTGCTCACTGTCGCAACCGCGCCCGATCAGGCCGCAGCCGAACGGACCCGGCTCGAAAGCGCTGCATAGTGCGCGATCTGCTGCAACGTGATCTGGCGCGCATCGCCTTCGGCCTGGTGCCAGGCGACGATCCAGTCGAGTGCCTCGCCCAGCCGCAGCGCCGGCTGCCAGCCCAGCGCCGCGCGCGCGCGCGAGGTATCGAGGCGCAGAAGCCCGGCTTCATGCGGGCGCGAGCGGGTGTCGCAGGCCGGCGGCAGGGCGGCATCGCCCCATGCCGCCAGCATCCGATCGACGATCCAGCGGACCGGCCGGGCATCGTCCGCGTCCGGCCCGAAATTCCAGGCGTCGGCGAACCGGCGCTCGCCCGCCAGCAGGCGCTCGCCGAGCATCAGATAGCCGCCCAGTGCCTCCAGCACGTGCTGCCATGGCCGCACCGCGTCGGGCGCGCGGATCAGCGGTGCGACCCCGGCCTCGCAGGCGCGGACCAGGTCCGGCACCAGCCGGTCCGCCGCCCAGTCGCCGCCGCCGATCACATTGCCCGCGCGCACGGTGGCGAGCAGCGGACCGCCATCGTCGAAATAGGAACGCCGATAGGCCGCGGCGACCAGTTCGGCGCAGCCCTTGGAGTTGCTATAGGGGTCGTGCCCGCCCATCGGATCGCTTTCGCGATAAGGCCAGGGCCATTCGCGGTTCTCATAGCATTTGTCGCTGGTGACGCACACGATCCCGCGCACGCCGCCAGCATGCCGCGCCGCCTCCAGCACGTGTACCGTGCCCATCACGTTGGTGGCGTAGGTCTCCACCGGCTGCGCATAGGACAGCCGCACCAGCGGCTGGGCGGCGAGGTGGAAGATCACCTCGGGCCGCACCCGTTCGACCACGCCGCGCACCGTGGCGAGATCGCGCACATCGCCCTCGACATGATCGATCAGCGTGCCGACCCGCGCCGCGGCGAACAGGCTCGGATCGGTCGGCGGGGCGAGCGCGAGGCCGGTCACCTGTGCGCCCATCGCATGCAGCCACAACGTCAGCCAGCTTCCCTTGAAGCCGGTATGGCCGGTGACGAGCACGCGACGACCCCTCCAGAGCGGGTTCACCAGCGCTTCCACGGCGCATCCCCCTTCTGCCAGAGCGAATCGAGGTGCAGCTTGTCGCGCAGCGTATCCATCGGGTGCCAGAAGCCGTCATGCCGGTAACCAACCAGTTCGCCGCTAGCAGCCAACTGCTCCAGCGGCCCCGATTCCCATACCGTGTCGGGTCCATCGATCAGGTCCAGCACGCTGGGATCGGCGACGAAGAAGCCACCATTGATCTGGCCGCCATCGCCGTCCGGCTTCTCGCGAAAGGCCGTGACGCGATCGCCCTCGAACTGCAGCGAGCCGAAGCGGCCCGGCGGCGTGACCGAGGTGATCGTGGCACGATGGCCGTGCGCCTTGTGAAAGCGCACCAGATCGCCGATGTCGATATCGGCGACGCCATCGCCATAGGTGAAGCAGAAGGGTTCGTCGGGATCGAGATAGGGTCGAATCGCGGCGAGCCGGCCGCCGGTCATCGTCGTCGCGCCGGTTTCGACCAGCGTGATGCGCCACGGCTCGCTGCGCGCGTGATGCACCTCCATCCCGTTGCTGCCGCGGCGCAGGTCGATCGTCACGTCGGCGGTGTGCAGGAAGTAGTTGGCGAAATATTCCTTGATCAGATAGCCCTTATACCCAAGGCAGATCACGAAATCGTCGAAGCCCGCCGACGCATAGATCTTCATGATGTGCCAGAGGATCGGCATTCCCCCGATTTCCACCATCGGCTTGGGACGTATTGCAGTCTCCTCGCCCAGACGGCTGCCGAGGCCGCCTGCCAGAATCACGGTTCGCATGGGTTCTCCCGCAGATGATTGTCCCGCAGAGGACGGAACCGAAGCCGGCGGTCCGTAACGCAGAACGCGCAATGCTGTTCGCAATCCTGGTGCTCGCGGCAGTGCTGCGGCTCCACCAGCTGAACTTCGGCCTGCCCGCACTCAACGATCCGGACGAACCGGTCTTCGTCATGACCGCGATGGACATGCTGCGCGAGGGGCGCCTCAACCCAGGCTGGTTCGGCCATCCGGCGACCTTGCTCTTCTATCTGCTCGCGCTGATCGTACTGCTGGTCGGCGGGGTCGGCGCGATGCTGGGCGCGTGGGGCAGTGCCGATGCCTTCGTGTCTGCCGTGTTCAGCGATCCCGCCATCATCGTCCTTCCCATGCGCGGCCTGAGCACGCTGCTGGGGATTGCCAGCGTCGCATTGACCTGGGCGATCGGCCGGCGGATCGGCGGCGCGCGCGTCGGGCTGGCGGCGGCCTTGCTGCTCGCCTGTAATCCGCTGCACGTCGAGCTTTCGCAAGTGGTGCGCACCGACATGCTGGCGACCGTGCTGATGGGCTGGTGCATCTATCATGCCCTGGCGGTCGCGCAGGGCGGCGGCACCCGGCAGGCCGTGCTGGCGGGCGTCGCGGCAGGGCTGGCCTGCGCGACCAAATGGCCGGCGCTGCTGATCGTGGTCGCACCGGTCGCCGCCGGACTATTCGCTGCCCGCGATTGCCGAGCCGCCGCCCGCGCGCTGGCGGTGGCGCCGTTGGCGGCACTCGCGACGCTGTTGCTGGCATCCCCCTATATCCTGCTCGATTACCCCACGGTGCTGCGCGATCTGGGCGGCGAGGCGCGGCCGATGCATCTCGGCGCTACCGGCCATGGATTTATCGGCAATCTCCTATGGTATGTGCACGATCCGCTGGCGGGGAGCTTCGGCGTCACCGGACTTCTGTTCGCCGCGCTCGGCACCATCGCGCTCGCGCGCGACCAGGCCAGGGCGGTGGTGCTCCTGCCGGCGAGCGCCATCATCCTCGGCGCGCTCGCCACCCAGTCGCTGGTGTGGGCGCGCTGGGTCGTGCCGCTGCTGCCGGTGGTGGCCATCCTCTCGGCGGTGGGACTTGCCACGGCAGCAGACGCCATGCGCCCTCCAATGGTGCGGCGGCTGGTTCTGCCCTGCACGGTGCTGCTGATCGCCGGTTGGATGGCAGACGCCACGCTGCGCGCCCAGCAGCGACGCGCCGACGACCCACGCCAGGCAGCAACGCGCTGGGTCTTCGCCCATGTTCCGCCGGGGCGGACGATCCTGTTCGAGCATGCCGCATTCGACCTGTTGCCCTATCACGGCCCCCTGCTGTTTCCGCTTGGCAGCGCGGGCTGCGTGGACATTCGGTCACTGCTGCACAACGCACCCAGCCACCGCAAGGTCAACGGCTTGCGCGAGGGACGCGCCATTGTCGATCTTGGCAATATCGATCCCGCAGCGCTGCCCCGATGCAGCGCGGACGTCGCGATCCTCGTGAATTACAGCCGCTATCGCGCGGAACCCGCCCGGTTCGCGGCGCAGCTATCGAACTATCGCCGGCTGCTCGCCACCCACCGGCTGGTCGCCCGGTTCAGCAACGGCAAGGCGGGCAATGGCGGTACGGCGGAAATTTTCATGCGCGGGACTGCTGCTCCCTAGCGCGAGAAGACATGGTCGTCCTGTCCGTCTTCGGCGACGCGATGGCCCCGGCCGCACTCGAACCGGGACCACATGCTGCCTCGTCGGGACGATGTCGTGCCAGACGGGGTGCGTGCCAGGCCCGAAATTCCGCCGCGCGAGCAGGCGGACATCGCTGCTCAGGCGGCGATTCGCCCGCTTGCCTCGGCGCGATCGGCGCAGACATCGAGGATCTTGAGGAAACCGCTGATCTCGAACAGCTCGCGCACCGCCGGGGACAGGCCGCAAAGCAGCAGCCGGCCGCCCGATTGCTTGGCGCGCTTCGCCGCCATCAGCACCACGCGCAGGCCGGCGCTGGAGACATAGGCGAGATGCGTCAGATCCATCACCAGCACCACCGCGCCGCTGCCGTCGAACAGTGGCTGGATGGTCTGCTCGAGCGTGCCGGAGGTCGCGCTGTCCAGCCGGCCGTGCAGCGCCAGCCAGTGGATGCCGTCCTCGACGTTCAGTTCGGAGTGAAAAGCCATGGCTGCTCCTACCATCTCCGCTACGCTTGAGAAGGGGTCGACGCCTGCAGCGTCTTCAACAGGATGATCAGGTTGCCGTTGCCGTCGTTATAGGCATGGGCGATGTCCATCATCGTCTTGACGAGGTGGACGCCCAGCCCGCCGATCGGCCGGTCGTCCAGCTCCAGATCGAGATCGGGCGCCGGGGCCTCGGCGAAGGGATCGAACTTGGGGGCATCGTCCTTGACGATGATCTCCAGCCATTCGGCCGAGCGATTGACGAACACCTCGATCTCATGATCGGGCGCGCCGCCCAGGCCATGGACGATCGTGTTGGTGATCAGTTCTTCGAGGCAGACATTGGCGGTGAAGGCCAGGTCCGGGCGATCGGGCAGCACGGCTTCCACCGCCTCGGCCAGGCCGGCCAGTTCCTCGACCCGCGAGGCGAGCCGATGGTGGAGCAACTGCTCCTTGTCGCCCAGGATCACCGGCGGCTGTGCTTCCGCACCAGAGGGGGGCGTATCTTCCATGCGGACTCCCGACTTTCGACACAGGACCAGGCACGTCAAGTCGTCAGAGGCTTCCTCGCCATCGACAAAGGCGGCGACATCGGCGACCAGCCCCGCCACCAGCGCGGCAGCGCCTGCCTCGCACGCGGCCGCCTCGAACCAGGCGTGCAGCCGCGGATCGCCATAGGCGACGCCGTGCCGGTCGAACGCCTCGGTCACCCCGTCGGTATAGAGAAGCAGGCATTCGGCAGGCGCGAGCCGTGCGTCGATGCCGGCATAGGCCATATCCGGCAGCACGCCGAGCGCGATGTCGCGGAGGCAGGGCAGCAGCTCCGCCCGGCCGTTCGCGCGGCGGACCAGCGGCGCGTGGTGCCCGGCATTGGCATAGCGCAGGCTGCCATCGGCAGGATCGAACACCGCGTAGCAGGCCGTGACGAACAGCTCCATCGGGTTGCGCTCGCACAGCAGATCGTTGGCGCGCGCCAGCACTTCCTCGGGCGGCAGGCCGGAGAGCGCCAGATCGAGGATCACCGTGCGCGAGACCGCCATGAAGAAGGCCGCGCCGACGCCCTTGCCGGACACGTCCGCCACCAGCATCCCGTAGCGGCCGCCGGGCAGCGCGAAGAAATCGTAGAAGTCACCGCCCAGCTCGCGCGCCGGGTGCATCGCGGCGCTGACCGACCAGCTCGGCTCATCAGGGAAGGTCTGCGGCAGGATCGCGTGCTGCATGTTGCGGGCGAGGTCGAGTTCCTCGGCCACGCGCTGGGCGGCGCGGCGCAGCTCGGCGTTGCGCTCGGCGAGTTCGGCGGTGCGCAGTTTCACCTGCGATTCCAGCTCCGCCTCGCGCGTTTCGTTCTGGCGCTTGATCACGCCGAGCAGCCGGCCGAACTCGGTCGCCATCGTGTTGAAGTTGCGGGCGACGAGGACGAACTCGTCATTGGTCTTCAGCGTGATGCGGGTGCCGAACTCGCCGGCGCAGAAGCGCTCGGTACCGTCGGACAGGCTCTTCAGCGAGCGCAGCGTCGAGATGTAGATGCCGGCGAACAGATAGCCGATCGCCCCCAGCGCGCCCGCGATCAGCAGGCCGATCACCCATTGGAAGCGCTGCAGCTTGGCCGAGCGCCGCGCCAGCCGTGCGTCGACCTCGGCCTGCACGCGCTGGAGCAGATCCTGTGCCGAGGCCACGTTCGCGCGGGCGATGCGCGCCAGTTCGCCCAGCGCCGAGGGCATGCCCAGACTGCGATCCGCGGCATCCTGCTGGCGCGCGATGCCAGCCAGCAGCCGGTCCAGCCGCCCCGACAGATCGCCGCCCCGGCCGCTGAGCTGGGCGATGCCCGCGCGCATCGCCGGCGCGCTTTCGGTAAGCACCACCTGCGCGCCGAGCGCGTAGGAAGCGATGTCGGTCCCGCCGATCGACAGCGCATCATGCTGCTTGCCCAGTGTATCGATCACCACCGGCAGGCGATCGCTGAGCATGTCCAGCGTCGCGTCCAGCTCGGGATCGACATTGAGGCGATAGACGCGTGCCTCGTCCCGGATCAGCGCGAGCACCGCGTTGATCACCCCGGTAGAGGCGGCGAAGCGCACCTGCGGGGTGTCCCCCGCGCCACCCGCGGTGCGCCACGCCTGCTCGAGCCGGTCGGCCCCCGCCGACAGCCCGTCGCCACGCGCCACCTTCGCCTGCGCCCCGACCGATCGATCGAGCGCAGACAGCGCCGGCCCCGCGCCGCCCCCGAGCAGCGCGCTGCGCCAGCGGATCAGATCGCCCAGCAGCCGCGTCTGGGCGGCGATGCGATCGAGCCCCTTCCGCTCGGTCGCGGTACTGTGCACGTCCTTGCGGACCTGTTCGAGCAGCGGCGCGCTCAGCGTGCCCAGCGCCACCAGCACCAGCAGCCCGATCAGCAGATACTTTCGCGGGAAGCTCAGCCGCCCGGAGATCCACACCGTCGGCCCGAAGAAGCGGGCATAGGCCTGGTGCCAGGAGGAAGGCGCCGCGCTCGCCATGATGGCCTAGCGGCTCACGTCCAGCACGACCTTCACCGCCGGCGTCGCCGCCTTGCGGCTGACATAGCCGATCGCACCGGGGGTGGCCTGCACCACCCGCGCGACGTCCGCCACGCTCGCCGCCTGGCGCGGGCGGAAGCCCATGCCGGTGAATTCCTGCCGCGCCCAATAGGCCCGGATCTGGCCGACGCTGCGCCCGGTGACGCGGGCGTAGAATTCGGCGCGCAGCGGCGATCCCTCCGCGACGTCCACCGGAGTGATCGGCTTGCCGTCCGGCCAGGTCTGGATCTGCTTCAGGAAGATCTGGGTGGTCTTCTGGCTGTCGAGCCGTTCCACGGGCGCCGAGCGATTGGCGATCACGACCAGCTCGTCGCTGCCGCGCCCCGCGCCCGACTGGACCGCGAATGCGACCATGATGGGAAGAATGAGGTTCATCGCGGCTACTCCTAGAACACCAGGTTGAGGGCGAGCGTCGCGAGATTGGCGGTGCGATCGATCGGCAGCCGCGGCACGGCGAACATGCCCGGCACGGTGGCGGCGGGCGTGGTCAGCCGGTCATATTGCAGCTTCACCGCCATGTTCGCGCGCAGGTCCCAGCGGGCGCCGACGCTCAGCGAGCGCATCGAGAGATCGGCATAGGTGCGCGCCAGGGTGAAGGCGCCCTGCATCTGCCCCAGCCCGGCATCGAGCGCCGGGTCCAGCCCGCTCGGGCCCAGCGCGCTGGCATCCAGCGGGCCGTCGGTACGGCGGTTCTTGGCATAGGTCACATAGGGGGTGACCGTGCCCAGGCCGTAGCCGATCGTGCCCTGCCAGCCTTCATAGGTGCCGATCATCGCCGACCGCGAATCCAGCTGCGTCCACTCGCCGAGCAGCCGCAGCGCGCGGTAGGAAGCGTCGAAGCCGATGCTGGTATAGATCGGGCGATTGTCGAACGGGTTGGCGAGGGCGCCGACAGCCCGCGCCTTGCCCTTCAGCGCGCTGGCGAACTGCGCCGGCAGGAACGGATCGCTCGCCGCCCGCGTCAGCCCGCCGGACAGCTGGTCGAGCCCGGCGTTGAGCTGATCGATGTTCGCTCCCCGCATCGTGTAGCGGTGCACCCAGGTGCGCGAGGCGCGCAGCGTGACCCAGGGCAGTATCAGGCTCACCGAGGCGCCGTGGATACCGGTCAGCCGGGCGCGCGCCGCCGTGCGCTGATTGTAGAACTGGTGGTCGTAGCGGGTATCACCATAATAGCCCTGTACGAGCACCGCGGTGTCGCCCCAGGCATGGCGCAGCTGCACGTCGCCGCCGTCGAGCGCGCCGACGCTGTTGACGATGCTGTAGAGCGGGATCGGAGGCCGCGCGGTGAGATAGGCATAGCCCACCTCCGCCACGTCGGAGTCGAAATAGAGCGGGCTGCGGATGCGCCCCACGCGTACCGCGACGTTCTGGCCGAACTCCTGGCGGACAAAGGCCATGCGCAGGTCGACCCGCGCACCGTCGCCGTTCGGCCGCACCACGCCCTGCGCGGTGACCGAGGTGCCGCCGAACGGCCGCCACACCGCCTGCAGGCCCAACACCGAGTCCAGGTCGGCGGACAGGCCGTGGCGCGACGGATGCGCATCTGAATAGGCAGTGATCATGCCGACGTCGCGATTGTCGCTGGTGGTCGCGCCCAGCGTCGCGAAGCCGGAGAGGTGCAGCCTGCCCGGCGCCTTTTCCGTCGGCGCCGCTTCCGGCACCGCTTCGTCCTGTGCCCATGCTGCCGGCGATGCCAAGGTGGCCGCCGCCGCAAGCAGCAGCGTGGCCGCGCACTCGGCGCGGGCACGTCCCGGCCGAGGCTTCGCCGTTGCGCCCGATGCGGCGCCCGCGATGCTGTTCATCCTGTTTGTACTCGCCCCCAAAGATGGCGTGTCCGCCACCTTCCCCTTGCTGCGACGACGATCCCTTGCGTCCCGATCGAGAGCGCCGTCTGGTACCCGCCGGCAAATGCACCGGCCAACTGGCGTCATCCCATCCCGTTGCACGCATAGCGCCCCGCCGGACCGGCGAAGCGCAGCGGCACCCCCGCAATGCAATGACAAGGCCACCTAGGTCGGAGTGTGTGACAGAGCGATGACAATGCGGAGGCTGAGAGGATTTGCAGCGGATCTGAGACGCGTTGCCATGCCGGTCGTCCGGCGGGCGTCGCTCGATACTTATTGCGGTCACATGGAGCGCGCAGGGAGGCCGACGGCATGGGGGCCGGAGACTCGCCCCGAGCCAGTGCATTCGGGGAAACACATACAGCATGGATTTCGTCGCCAGCCTGTTCGCCGGCCTGGGGCTGTTCTTCATCGGCATCCGGCTGATCGGGGCCAATCTCAAGCAGATGGCCGGCCGCAAGTTGCGCCGGCTGATCACCCGCGCGGTGAGCGGCGCCGGCTCCACCGCCGCGTTCGGGCTGCTGGCGGGCGCGATCATGCAAAGCGTCAACGCCGTCACCTTCGTGCTCGTCGCGCTGGTCAGCGCCGGCGCGATCGACAAGCGCCGGGCGATGCCGGTGATCAGCTGGGCCAATCTCGGCACCTCGCTGCTGGTGCTGGTGGCGGCGCTCAGCATGCACGATTTCATCCTGCTGCTGATCGGCGCCACGGGCCTTGCCTTCTACTTCAACCTCGATCAGTCGAGCCGCTATCGCTACCTCGTCAGCGCGCTGCTCGGCGTGGGGCTGCTGTTCCTCGGCGTAGACCTGATCAAGACCGCCGCGCATGCGCTGCGCGATTCCGAGATGCTGCGCGAGGCCATGGCGATGTCCGCGCGCTTCTGGCCGGTCAGCTTCGCCATCGGGCTGGCCGTGGCAATGGTCCTCCAGTCGTCCACCACCGTCACCGTGGTGGCGATGGCGATGGCAGGAGCGGGACTTCTCCCCTTCGCCAGCGGGGCGATGATCGTGATCGGCGCGGGGCTCGGCTCGGGGCTGTCGGGGCTAACCCTGGCGGGGCGCCTCACCGGCAGCGCGCGGCAGTTGGTGCTGTACCAGATCGCGCTGAAGGCGGTGGGGGTCGCCGCGCTGATGCTGGTGTTCCTTGTCGATTGGATCGCCGGCGGCCAGCTGGTCGTGCCGCTGCTCGATCGTCTCGGGCTTTCCAGGTCGGCCGAGCTCGCTGCGGTGTATCTGGCGCTGCAAGCGGCCTCGACCCTGTGCATGGCACTGCTCGACGCGCCGATCAGCCGCGTGATCGAAGCGCAGGCACCGCCTTCGATCGAGGAGGTACTGGGCAAGCCGCAATATCTCACCGAGGCGGCGATGGGCGATGCGGACACCGCGATCCTCGTCGCCAATCGCGAGCAGGCGCGGCTGCTCGCTAGCCTGCCGCTCTATCTGGACGGCCTGCGCGAGGATGGCGATGCCGGCGACCTGAGCGTCCAGGCGCGCTGCGAGGTGGACCGGACTATCGCGCGCGAGTGCAACATGTTCCTCGCGGAGCTGGCCGAGCGCTATACCAGCCGCGACGTGCTCGATCAGGCGCTGCGCCTGCGCGATCGAAACGAACTCATCACCTCGCTGCAATCCTCGCTGGTCGAGCTGGCGGAAAGTGCCGGCGGGGCGGAGTACGAGAACGTCCGCGCGCTGCTCCACAGCCTGGTCGAAAGCCTGCACCTGATGCTGGAGACGCTCGCCGACGTCGCCGCGTCGCCGGACGCCGACGATATCGCGATGCTGCGCATGCTGACCCATGATCGTTCGGAACTGATGGATTCGATCCGCCGCCGCATGCAGGCCGAGGCGATGCCGCACGATGCCCAGCAACGCGCCTTTGCCGCGACGACGGTGTTCGAGCGCTGCGTCTGGCTGCTGCGCCGCTATGTGCTGCTGCTCGACGCCGGCGCCGAGGATGCGCCTGCCGCGCCCCGCGCCTTCGAAGAGCCGAGCCGCGCCGGCCCCACGCTGGCCCGCGCCATGTAGCCGCGCTCAGGCGGGCAGGCTCGGCGCATCCATCGTCCGCAGCCAGTGCGGCAGCAGCACGTCGCCCGGCCCCGCCAGCGCCGCCGCGACGGGCAGTGCGCCCCCGGAAGCGCGCGCCTCGCTGGGGGTGAAGCCGAAGGCCGCCTTGAACGCCCGCGAAAAGGTGGACCAGTCGGCAAAGCCCCAGGCATAGGCGATCTCCGCGATTGACCGCCCGCGGCGCGCCGGATCGCGCAGGTCGCTCAGCACCCGCTCCAGCCGCTGGCGGCGGATGAAGTCGGCGACGCTGCCGAGCGGCGCGAAGGCACGATAGAGGGAGGCGCGCGACATGCCCATCGCCTTGGCAACCATATCCGGCCCGAGCTCCGGATGCGCGAGATTGGCGCGGATGAACCGCTTGATCCGGAACAGCGCGGCGACCGCCACGGACCCGGCATGGCCGCTTTCTGCCGCCATCGGCGCGACCAGTCCGCCGAGCATCAGCCCGGTGGCGCGCGCAACGGCGAGCGCGTCGTCCGCCCGCGCCTGGGGCAGCCGCTCGACCAGCATGCGCGCATGATCGCCGATCATCTGCGCGGCGAGCGTGTCGCCGCGCAGTACCCGCCCGTGGAGCCTGTCGATGCGGGGCTCGTCAAGCCCGAGCGCGCTGTGGTGGACGACCAGGCTGATATTCTCGCACCCCCCGGTCCGGGTGGCGAAGGGGCGCGTCATGTCGGCAATGCAGATGTCGCCCGGCCGGGTGACTACCGCCTCGCCATCGTGCAGCCGCACGTCGCTGCCCTTGGTGATGATCTGCACCAGCACCGCCTCGACCCCGGTCTGCGCGACCTTGCGAAGGTCGCGATCATAGCGGAATTCGGCGCCCCACATGCGCGATCGGCCGAGCAGCACCGGCCCCGCATTGAAGCCGACCAGCCCGACGCTGAACGACGGATCCACCGCCTGGCGCCGCGTATCGAAGATCGGGTCCACCGATTCGGCATAGGCGTGGAAGCGCAGGTCGGGTGGCCGGTGGGAGAGGTCGAAATAGGGAATGCCGCGCGCTTCCACCCGATTCGGCGCGTTCCGCTGGTCCTGCATGGCGCTCCCATACAGCAGCCGCGGAAAATTGTGACGCTTCCGTCGCGATCGAGGGCGTGCCGTGGCGGCACGTTGCATCGTGTTGGCGCCCCGCTGCCTGATCCGGTACCGCCTGCGCGTGCGCTGCGACGTGAAGGCTGCGCCACAAAGCGCGTTGAGCTTTACCCGGCGCACAGTATCATCCGCGGCGACACAAGCGTTTCGGGGGCGGCGTGGCGATCGATTTGAAGGCGGTGGAACAACTCGCCACCGACCAGGCATCGCTCAAGGCCGCAGCGGGTCTCGCGAAGCCGGGAAAATGGTCCGGCATCGGCACCAGCCATGACGCAACCCTGATTTGGGGCGAGTGTGCCGGATCGGGCGCCAACCCCTATCGGGTGATGGCCGACCTGCGTGACATGGGGAACAAGTGCACCTGCCCTTCGCGCAAATTCCCGTGCAAGCATGTCCTTGCGCTGCTCTGGTTGAACGCGGAGGCGATCCTCCCCTTCCCAGCCGCCGATACGCCGGACTGGGTCACCGAATGGCTCGGGCGTCGGCGTCCGGCCAGCGCAGCGCCCAGACCCGCCGCGGCGACCGGCGACAAGGATCTGCACGCCGCCCGTGTCGCCGCGCCCGAGCCGGTCCACGACGCCAAGGCGGAAGCCCGACGCGACGCGGCCAACGCCAGGCGCGCGGAAGACACCGAACGGGCGCTCCTCGACGCGCTCGAAGCGCTCGAGCAATGGGTGAGCGATCAGCTCCGCCTCGGGCTAGCCGGGTTCGTTGACGACGTGGTGGCGCGCTGCCGTCGCATCGGCGCGCGGCTGGTGGACGGCAAGGCGGCAGCGTTTGCGGGTCATGTCGACGAGCTTCCGGCGCGTCTGCTGGCGCTTCCGCCCGGGGATCGGATGCGCGGCGCGACGGTGGAACTGGCGCGACTGGTGCTTCTCGCCCGCGCCTTCCGTGCCGATCCGCGGGATCCCGAACTGCGCCGTGCCGTCGCCTCGGCAGAGAGCCGCGAGAAGCTGCTGTCCGATCCCGCCGTGCTGCGGGTGAACGCTGCCTGGGAGGTGCTGGCCGAACAGATCCGTACCCGTCGCGACGGACTGGTTTCCCAGAAGACCTGGCTGCTCAACCTCACCGAAGGCCCCCGCTTCGCGATGCTACTGGACTTCTTCCCGGCCAGCGCGGGTCGGCGTACCGCCGTCTTCACGCGCGGCGAGCAGTTCGTCGGCGAGATCCTGTTCTACCCTGCCCGCGCGCCGCTGCGGGCCTTGCTGCTTCAGCGCGAGGCCGCGCTCGTCGACGGGCGACCGCTGGACTGGCCGCAGCCGATTGCGCCGGTGGAAGCTGGATTGGCGGCGCCCTTGCTCGCCGAGCCCTGGGCCGCCGAACGACCGATCCTGCTGCCGCCGGGCCGTATCGGCTTCGATCACGCGGGGGCGCCATGGTGGCAGCCGCGCGAGGGCGACGCGTTGCTGCCGGTGGCGGGCG
The DNA here is from genome assembly GCA_030824725.1 of Sphingomonas sp. Lineage (GTDB taxonomy): Bacteria > Pseudomonadota > Alphaproteobacteria > Sphingomonadales > Sphingomonadaceae > Sphingomonas. The sequence continues at coordinate 10,147 of JAPJRE010000012.1, read as the reverse complement.
ACGCCGAAGGGCTGATCGCGGGCACCGAACTGACCCGCACCGCCGCCTTATGGTCGGGCAGCCGATTGGAGCTCCTCGCGATGCAGACGCCGTGGGGCCGCGTCCACCATGGCTGACGCGATGCTGGATGCGCTGGGGCCGGTATTGACGCGCTGGACCATGGGCGGCAGTGCCACCGGCGCCGCCCCCGCAGCGTGGCGCGATATGCTCGGGGCCGATGCCGGCGAGGCAGAGCTGCGGCTGCTGGCGCTGTCCGGCCAGTTGCTGGGCGCGCTCGTCCTTGCGGAGCCCACCGGCGACGTCCGTCCGCGGGGCGACATTCCGGCGCTGGCGCAGCCGCCGCTGCCCGATCCGCTGCGGCCACGCGCGCGGCGCCTGCTCCAGCAACTGCGGGACGATGCAGCGCGCCGCCCCCTGCTCGACTTTCTCGAAGCGCGCGGCTGGACGCTGCACCCGGGCGACTGGATACCCCGCCCCAGCGAGGACGTGCCGGCCGTCTATGCCCCCTGGCAGGATTGGGCAGTCGCTTCCGGCACGCCATCCTCCGCGCCCGACCTGCTGAGCGCCGAAAGCTGGGACAGTTTCGGCCCCGCCGCGCGCCTTGCCGCCTTCGCAGCGCTGCGCCGGCAGGATCCCGCGCAGGCACGCGCCGTGCTCACCGGGAAGATCGCCGGCGAGCCTGCCGATCATCGCGTCCGCCTGCTCGAAACGCTGTGCGCCGGCTTGTCCGATGCCGATCGGCCGCTGCTCGAACAACTGGCGGGCGACCGCGCGCCACGCGTCAATGCCCTCGCGGCGGCGCTGATGGCGCGGCTGGGACAGGGCGGGATCAGCGGCGACGATGCGGCGGAGCTGGCCGTATTCTTCCCGGTCCAAACCAAGGGGCTGTTGCGCCGTACGCGCGTGATCGTCCCGCAGGTGCTGAAGACCCAGGCGCAGAAAAATCGCCGCATCGCGCTGCTCGAGATGGTTCCCTTCGATGCATTCGCGCAGGCGCTCGGCTTGTCCGCGCCGGAACTGGTCCAGGCCTGGCCGTGGGGGAACGACAGTGGCGCCGATCTTTGGCTCGCCACGATGGTCGCGCGTTCCGGTGCCGACGCGATGGTCGCGGCGGTGATGGACGCGCTGACCACCGGTGCGACGGTCGATCCGCATGCGGTCGCCCAGCTCCTGCCGCGCCTGACTGCACGGCAGCGGCGCGAAGCCGCGATCCGCATCCTGTCCACAAAGGGCGCCAGCTTCGCGATGGGGCTGATGATCGCCGGCGGCAATGGCACGATCGACGGTGCGATGTGCATGCCCGCAGGACAGGCGCTGCTCACGGCCGTCCAGACAGGAGACGCGAGCCGCGGCGATCCGGCCGCCGAATTGCTGGCGCTGGGCCTGCTCGCCTCGCGCGATGCGGCGCGTCAGGCACTCGACCAACTGGCGGCGGCGGGGCTGATCGCCGCCGATCCGCGGCTCGACATGCTGCGGCTCAATGCCGCACTCGACACCAGGAGACCGACCGAATGAACGAAAAGCTGCGCCAGCCCGTTGAGGAGACCTATGCCGACGAGCTTGCGGCCCTGGCCGTGGGCGATGCCGATCGGCGCCCGCCGGGCTGGGCGCTCTCGCCGAAGCGGGTCGTCACCTATCTGATGGGCGGCCAGGCCGAAGACGGCACGGCGATCACGCCGAAATATGTCGGCGACCGTCGGCTGATCGAGACCGCCGTGGCGACGCTCGCCACCGATCGCGCGCTGCTGCTGCTCGGCGTACCGGGCACCGCCAAATCCTGGGTATCCGAGCATCTCGCTGCCGCGATCACCGGCGATTCGACGATGGTCATCCAGTGCACCGCCGGCACCGACGAGAACCAGGTCCGCTATGGCTGGAACTATGCCCAGCTGCTCGCCCACGGGCCCAGTCGGGCGGCGCTGGTTCCCACCCCGCTGATGCGGGCGATGGAGACCGGCAAGCTCTGCCGCATGGAGGAGCTGACGCGGATGGGCTCGGACGTGCAGGACACGCTGATCACCGTTCTTTCCGAAAAGATGATGCCGATCCCGGAATTGAACGACTCGGTCTATGCGCAGCGCGGGTTCAACATCATCGCCACCGCCAACAATCGCGACAAGGGCGTCAACGAGCTGAGCTCCGCGCTCAAGCGGCGCTTCAACGTCGTGGTGCTGCCGCTGCCCGACAGCGCCGAGGAGGAAGTGGCCATCATCGTGAAGCGCGTGGGCGAGATGGCGCACGGCCTCGACCTGCCCGCGCCCAAGAACGTCGCCGAGGAAGTGGCGCGGGTGGTGGCGATCTTCCGCGAACTGCGTTCGGGTTCGACCGAAGACGGCAAGGTGGCGCTCAAATCCCCCTCGGGCGGATTGTCAACGGCCGAGGCGATCGGGGTGATGGTCGGCGGCATCAGCCAGGCGACCTTCTTCAACGACGGACGGCTGACCCCCGAGACGCTGGCCGCCAACATGATCGGCGCAGTGGTGAAGGATCCGGTGCAGGACAAGGCGGTGCTCGGCGAGTATCTGGAGACCGTGCTCAAGAAGCGGCGCGGCTTCGAGGGCTATTACGCCTCGCTCATGGAACTGATCTGAAACGATGGCGGCCAGCGTTTCGCTGTTCGGCATCCGCCATCACGGCCCCGGTTCGGCGCGCCGGCTGGTGGAGGCGCTGGATGCGCTTCAGCCCGGCACGATCCTGATCGAGGGGCCGGCGGATGCGTCACACCTGCTGCCGATGCTCGCCGATCCGGCGATGACGACGCCGGTGGCGCTGCTGACCTATGCCGAGGACGATCCCGCAAAGGCCAGTTTCTTTCCCTTCGCCGACTATTCGCCCGAATATCAGGCCGCGCGTTGGGCGGTGGCGCACGGCGCGGCGCTCCGCTTCATCGATTTGCCCGCTTCGGATCGGCTGGGCGAGCCCGGCGGCCCCCTGGAAGACGAGAGCGCCTCGCCCGAGACGGACCCGATACACCATGATCCGATCGGCATGCTCGCGGCCGCGGCCGGCTATGACGACGGTGAATCCTGGTGGTCCGATGTGATCGAGGAAAATCCTGCCTCGACATCGGTCTTCGCCGCCGTCGCCGATGCGATGGCGGCACTGCGCAGCGAAGCCGGCGGCCTCTCCGCGCGCGAGGCCGCCCGCGAGGCGCATATGCGTATCGAAATCGCCCGCGCCGCCAGGGAAAGTGCGGCACCGGTCGCGGTGGTCTGCGGCGCCTGGCACGTTCCCGCGCTCGCCGCGAAGGCGAGCCTCACCGCCGACCGAGACCTGCTCAAGAGGCGGCCCAAAGCCAAGGCCAAGGTCAAGGCCACTTGGGCGCCATGGACGGCGCCACGCCTGTCGCGGGCGAGCGGCTATGGCGCGGGCGTGGTCGCTCCCGGCTGGTGCGCGCATCTGTGGGACACGCGCGATGCCGCCGATCGCGATTCGATATGGCTTGCCCGGATCGCACGCATACTGCGCGAACGCGGCCACTTCGTCTCCACCGCCTCGGTGATCGAGGCGCAGCGGCTGGGCCATGCGCTCGCCGCCCTGCGCAACCGGCCGCACCCCGGCTTCGAGGAACTACGCGAGGCAGCGATCGCCTGCCTGTGCAACGGCGAACGCGCCGTCTGGGACGATGTCGCCGCCGAACTGCTGATCGGATCGGGCGTGGGCGCGATCCCCGCCGCTACGCCCCTCGCCCCGCTGCTCGAGGACCTCCAGCGCCAGCAAAAGGCGACGCGGCTCAAGCCCGAGGCACTGGAGTGCTCCCTGACGCTTGACCTGCGCAGCGAGAGCGGACTGGCCCGATCGACCCTGCTCCACCGGCTGAGCGCGCTGGAGGTCCCCTGGGGGCGGCTGGCCGACGCGGGCCGCAGCCGGGGCACCTTCCGCGAGAACTGGATGCTGGCCTGGCACCCCGAATTCGCGGTGCGGCTGATCGAAAATCTCGTCCACGGATCCACGATCGCCGAAGCCGCCAGCGGCCGGCTTGCCGAAGCGATGCGCGACGAGACCGAGCTCGGCGCCCTGGCGACGCTGGTCCGCAGCGCGATGACTGCCGATCTTCCCCGCGCCGCCGAAACGGGCATCGTGCTGCTCGAGCGCCGCGCCGCGCTGACCAGCGATTGCCAGGCGCTGCTCGCCGCGTTGCCGCCGATGGCCGACGTCCTCCGCTATGGCGAGGCGCGTAGCGGCACGGTCGCACATCTCGCCGCGCTGATGCCGCGCATCGTGCTACAGGCGGCGCTCGCCTTTCCCCATGCCGCGCGCAATCTGGATGCGGACGCGGCGGGGGCGCTGCGCAGCGCGATCCTGGCGGCGGAAGGCGCGATCCAGCTGGTGCAGCTGGAGGCCGAGGTCGTCGCCACCTGGCATGCCGCACTGCGCACGCTGTTCGAGGACGCGCAGGCGACGCGGCTGGTCGCCGGGGCCGCCGCACGACTGCTCTACGAAGCCGAACGCCTTTCCGCCGACGCCGCCGCAGCGCTGCTCGCGCGGATGCTCTCGCCGGGCATCCCGGTTGCCGAAGCGGCCGGCTTCTTCGAGGGCTTCCTGGAGGGTGCGGGGCAGCGGCTGATCCACGATGCCGCCTTGCGCGACGCGGTCGACGCCTGGCTCGCGAGTCTGGAGGAGGACGCGTTCGTGGCCAACCTTCCGCTGTTCCGGCGCGTGTTCGCCGCGCTGGACCGGAACGAGCGTCGCCGGCTCATGGATGCGGCGCTCGGCCGATCCGGTGATCGGGCCCGCGGCTATCGGCTGCTGCCGGGCGCGGCCGGGATGTGGCCCGCGCACCAGGCCCGGGTACTCGCCCTGATGACGGGAGCGCCGCAATGAGCGAGGACGAACGCCAGCGCCGCTGGACCCTGGCATTGGGTGTCGAGGCACGCGACGACGCAGCATCGGCGCTTTCCGACAGCGACCGTCGCATGTCGGAGGCCCTGTCCGCGCTCTACGGCGACGGCGACGAAACCAGGAAAGGCCGCGGCGGGCTGGGCGGATCGGCGCCCCGCGTCGCCAAGTGGCTCGGCGATATCCGTGAATTCTTCCCGGCGCCGATCGTCCAGGTGATCCAGAAGGACGCGTTCGACCGCAAGGGAATGCGCCAGATGCTGCTGGAGCCCGAGTTCCTGGCGACGGTGGAGGCCGATGTGAACCTGGTCGCCGATCTGGTCGCACTGCGCGGGGTGATGCCGGAGAAGGCCAGGGAAACGGCACGCATCGTGATCGCGAAGGTGGTGGCCGAACTGATGGCCCGGCTGGAGGCGCGCACGGCGGACGCGATCCGCGGCGCCCTGGATCGTTCGCGAAGGACCAGCCGCCCGCGCTTCGCCGATATCGACTGGCCGCGCACGATCCGCGCCAATCTCCGCCAGTACCAGCCCGAGCATCGCACCGTGGTGCCGGAGCGGCTGATCGGCTTCCTGCGACAGCAACGTCGCCTCGTCGACCTGGACGAAGTGATCCTGTGCGTCGACCAGTCCGGATCGATGGCGAGCTCGGTCGTCTATGCCTCGATCTTCGCGGCCGTGATGGCGTCGCTGCCGGTGGTTGCGACCAAGCTGGTCTGCTTCGACACTGCGATCGTCGACCTGACCGAGGAACTGGCCGATCCCGTGGGAGTGCTGTTCGGCATCCAGCTCGGCGGCGGGACGGACATCAACCGCGCCGTCGCCTATTGCGAGGATCGCATCGAGCGTCCCGCAAAGGCCCATCTGGTGCTGGTCACCGATCTCTACGAGGGTGGGGATGCGCGCGCCCTGGTCGATCGGCTGGCGCGCCTGACGGTTTCCGGCGTCAACGTGATCGTGCTGCTCGCCCTGACCGATACGGGACGCCCCTCCTATGATCCCGGCCTGGCGGCGCAAGTGGCGGCACTCGGCATCGCCGTGTTCGCCTGCACGCCCGATCAGTTTCCCGAACTGATGGCCACCGCCCTTCGCCGGGAAGACGTGCACGGCTGGGCCGCCGATCGCGACATCAAGCTCGTGCGGGCGGACATGTGAGCGCTGGGCGCCCGCACCCCGATGTTGCGTGCCACCCGCTGGACCAGCAGCGTCGCGGACGCACAGGGGATGCGGGCGATCTTCGGCTGCCCCTCCTTGCGCGTCCGTTACGATTGCGGTAAGGCCCGCGCCGCGCAGGCACCTTGCCTGCCGCATCAGGAGTAATTGGATTGCTGGACCGCCTGCCTTGCATGGGCGCGGCCGGCTCGATCCGTTCGCTGCCGTAACGCGCCTTCCGAACCGAGGCGATGCTGCGTGGCGATGCGGATCCGCCGCCCCGTAGCCCCAATCCCAACGGACAAAGCCGTACCCGTGCGGCTCGCGTGGCGAGCCTGCGCGCTGTCGGCGCGAACGGAAAACATCATGAACGAATGGACGATTGTCCGGAGCATGGCGCTCCGGATCGGGGCGGCAGGTGCCGAGCGCTTCGGCCGCGCCCTACAAAGCTGGACCGAAGACCATGCTGCCTGGCTGGGCCTGGGCGAACCGCATGGCTGGGATGCGGCGCGCGCGGCGCTGGCGGAGCGGGAGGATAGCGGCGCGCGGCCGCACGTGCTTGCCGTCACGCACGTGCTTGCGGAGGCGCTGGCGCTCGACGCTTTCGATGCCACCCTCCTCGCACTGCTGGTGGCGGTGGACCGGCTGCCGCGGGTCGCCGCGCTCGCGCGCCTGTGGAGCGAGCAGGGCCGCGACCTGCCCGCGCTACTGGGCGAGCTTGCCGGTGCCCCGGCGCAGGACGCCGACCGCGCCGTGCGGCGCAGCGCCGCGCTGCGGCTGGGGCTCGCCGGCTTCTACGCGACGCGGCAGGGCGTGGTGGAGGTCGATATCCGCTGGCCGTTGGAGCGATTGCTCGACCGCGCTGCGGCCGAGCGCACATCGGTGATCGCCGCGATCATCGGTCCGCACCAGCCGGCGCGGCTGACCGTTGACGACTTCGCGCATGTCGCCGATGCCGACTTCCTCGTACGGCTGCTGCAGGGCGCCGCCCGATCGGGTGCAGGCGGCGTCAACATCCTGATCTACGGGCCTCCCGGCACCGGCAAGACCGAGTTGGCGCGGACCCTGGCCGGCGCCGCTGGTCTGGCGCTGCACGGCGTCGGCGAAGCGGACGAGGACGGCAGCGAGCCCAATCGCCATGAGCGATTGAGCGCGCTCCAGCTCGCCCAGCGGATGATCGGCCGCACCGGCGGCGCGGCGCTGCTGTTCGACGAGATGGAAGACCTGATCGGCGACGCCAAGCCCTCCCCCGGCGACTGGTTCCAGGGTCGGCAGGGGAGCAAGCTGTTCGTCAACCGGCTGCTCGAGACCAATGCGGTGCCGGTGCTGTGGACCACCAATGCGATCGGAAACATCGATTCGGCGATCCTGCGGCGGATGAGCTTCGTGCTGAAGCTGGATCTGCCGGGCCCCCGCGCCGCCCGGCGCATCCAGGCCCGGATCGCCGCCGAGGAAGGCGTGGACGCCCACCCGCTGGTGGCGGCGCTGCTCGATCGCGCGCCGGAAGCCGCCAGCGTGCTCCGGGTCGCGGCGCGTGCGACGCGGCTGGCGGGCGAAGGCGATGGCGGCGCGCGCCCCGCGGCGGCGCTGGTGCGGGCGCTGCGCGGCACCGAACTGCCGCCGGCGATCGGCGACGGGCTCGATCTGGACCTGTTCGAAAGCGATCCCCCGGTGGCGCCGCTGGTCGCGCGGCTGGCGACGGGTGCGGCCGATGTCTCGGTGCTGCTCACCGGCCCGGCCGGCACCGGCAAGACCGCGCTTGCCCATCACCTCGCCCGGGCGATGGACCGGCCGCTGGTGGTGAAGCGGGCGTCGGACCTGCTGTCCCGCTGGGTCGGCGGGACGGAAGCTGCCATCGCGGACGCCTTTGCCGAGGCGCATGCGCGCGGCCAGGTGCTGCTGTTCGACGAGGTGGATTCGCTGTTGTTCGATCGCGCGACCGCGACCCAGAACTGGGAGGCGGGACAGGTCAACGAGATGCTCACCTGGCTCGATCGGCATCCGCTGCCGGTGATCGCGGCGACGAACCACGTCCATCGCCTGGATCCGGCAGCGATGCGGCGCTTCGTGTTCAAGATCGGGCTTGCGCCGCTGGGCCAGGCCCGCGCGGCGCTGGCGTTCGAGCGCTTCTTCGGCACGCCGGCACCGGCGACCCTGGCGGAACTGCGCACCCTCACCCCGGGCGACTTCGCCACCGTCGCGCGTCAGCTGCGGCAGGCCGGCGACGTCTCGGCGCAGGAGATCGTCGCGCGACTGGCGGCGGAAACGGCGTGGAAGCCCGAGCGCACGGCCGTCGGCTTCTGATGCAAGCGGGTCCGGTGCGGGCGCCGCCCCACCGGACCCGCATCCCTCGACCGCGTCGACGTACCGAACCGAGCTCGAAACTGCCGTCAGGATGTCGGCTTCCGCCGCCCCCTATCGACCGTTCCGCCAAATACCCGGGCGCGTTTCGCGCCCCGCGCGCCTTGCCACCTGCGTGGTCGAAGCGGCTTGCCGGTCCCGTATGCCCCTGGAAGGAAGGGAGAACGGGCGCTGCGGCACTCGCGTCAGCCGAACGTCGGCGGCGCGCGCACCCATGTAAGTGCCGCGCCCCTAACCCCGCGCTCACACAGGTCGCCGCAGGAAAATGGCTATGCCCGGCATGGACTCGCCGGGGTGACGATGCCCGCGAGGCCGGTTTGGGCGTCATCAGTCAATCAAGGGGAAACGTGATGCAGCAGCAGATGCTCGCAAGGCCGCGCGGCCTTGCCGGGGTCGCCCGGCGATGACGGCGCGCCGTTCCATGCCCGGCGGGCGCTGGCCGCGGGCCGGCGCGGCCGCCCTGCTTCTGGGCGGCTGCGATCGCGGCATCCTCGACCCGCAGGGTCCGGTCGGCGCCGCGGAGAAGACGCTGCTGCTCAATGCCACCGGCATCATGCTGGCCATCGTCATACCCGTGATGCTCGCCACGCTGGGCGTCGCCTGGTGGTTCCGGGCAAGCAATACCCGCGCGCGCTATCGCCCCGCCTTCACCTATTCGGGCAAGGTGGAGATCGTCATCTGGTCGATCCCCGCGATGGTGATCCTGCTGCTCGGCGGCATCACCTGGATCAGCTGCCACGAACTCGACCCGGCCCGGCCGCTGGCCTCGTCCAAGCCTACGACCGAGGTGCAGGTCGTCTCGCTCGATTGGAAATGGCTGTTCCTCTATCCGCGCCAGGGGATCGCCACCGTCAACCGGCTGGTCGTGCCCGCCGGTGCGCCGATCCGGCTGACGCTCACCTCCGCCACGGTGATGAACAGCTTCTTCGTCCCCCAGCTCGGCAGCCAGATCTACACGATGACCGGCATGACGACGCAGCTGAACCTGCTCGCCGATCATCCGGGGCGCTTCCAGGGCCTCGCCGCCCAATTCAGCGGCGAGGGCTTTTCGGACATGCGCTTCCAGGTCGAGGCGGTGCCGCAGGCCGGCTTCGACGCCTGGGTGGCCGACACGCGCAAGGCGGGCGAGACGCTGGACGCCGCCGGCTACGCCGCGCTCGCCAGGCCCAGTTCGAAGGTCGCGCCGCGCACCTATGCCCGGATCGATCCCACGCTGTTCGGGCGCATCGTCGCCGGCAAGGCGACGGGTTCCCCCTCCCCCGCCCCCTCCTCCCAGAGCGCCATGCAGCACGGCGACAACAACAAGGGACTTTGACGGATGCTCGGCAAACTCACCTGGAGCTCCATTCCGTTTAGCGAACCGCTCCCCATCATCACCTCGCTGGTGGTGATCGGCGCGATCGCGGGCGTGCTCGCCTGGATCACGGCCAAGGGCCACTGGCCCTATCTCTGGCGCGAGTGGATCACCTCGGTGGATCACAAGCGCGTCGGCGTGATGTATTTCCTGCTCGGCCTGCTGATGCTGCTGCGCGGCTTTTCCGATGCCCTGCTGATGCGATCGCATCTCGCCATGGCCCAGGGGGTCAACCAGGGCTATCTGCCGCCCGAGCATTTCAACCAGATTTTCTCCGCCCACGGCACGATCATGATCTTCTTCGTGGCGATGCCGCTGGTGATGGGGGTGATGAACTTCGTGCTGCCGCTCCAGCTGGGCGTCCGCGACGTGGCGTTTCCCACCCTCAACTCGGTCAGCTTCTGGCTCACCGCCTCGGGCGCGCTGCTGATCAACGTCAGCC
>JAPJRE010000318.1 GCA_030824725.1 Sphingomonas sp. | reverse complement strand
TTACTAATGTGTGACGCCGCAAATAGCGATGGTGCCGCGCACTTCCAACCCCCGGGCTGGCCGGCGCCGTTCCCGTTTCGGCACGCGCGGGCCACCCTGTGTTCGACGCACAGGCGCGGCAGGGGTGTCGCAACCGCGTCACACGCGCGCGGCATTGCAGGGCCAACGCACGCGCCCCCTGTGCAGCCGCGTTTCCGTCTGCCATCTTGTTCCCCGACATGCGCCAAGGAACCTCCGCACGATGCCAAGGTTTGCCCCTCCGGGGCCGCGTGATCCCCGCGCCCCGCGCCAACACCGAAAGGACCGCATGAGCCGCAAGCCTGTCCCCGCCCAGTCCGGCGACCGCTCCCGGGTAGAGGTGACCTTCGACAAGCCCCAGCTCCTGCCGCAGCTCTTCGGAGAGTTCGATTCCAACCTGCTGATGCTCGAGGAGCGGCTGGGCGTGTATATCCACGCGCGCGGCCAGCGGGTGGTGATCGAAGGCGGCACCGAGGCCGTGGCGCATGCCCGCGAGGTGCTCCAGGAACTGCACAGCCGGGTGATCCGCGGCGAGGAGGTCGATGGCGGGCTGATCGACGCGGTGATCGCGATGTCGAGCGAACCGATGTTCACCGGCATCGTCCGCGCAGAGCCCACGGGAACCGCGCCCAAGCCTTCGATCATGATCCGGACGCGCAAGAAGACGATCGTGCCGCGCTCGGTGACGCAGACGCATTACATGCGCGAGCTCGCCTCGAACGACCTGATCTTCGCGCTCGGGCCGGCGGGTACCGGCAAGACCTATCTGGCGGTGGCGCAGGCCGTCGCGCAGCTGATCACCGGCAGCGTGCAGCGGCTGATCCTGTCGCGCCCCGCCGTGGAGGCGGGCGAGCGGCTGGGCTTCCTGCCCGGCGACATGAAGGAGAAGGTGGATCCCTATCTCCGCCCGATCTACGACGCGCTCTACGACTGCCTGCCGGCCGAGCAGGTCGAGCGGCGCATCGCCTCGGGCGAGATCGAGATCGCGCCGATCGCGTTCATGCGCGGCCGGACGCTTGCGGACGCGTTCGTCATCCTCGACGAGGCGCAGAACACCACGCCGATGCAGATGAAGATGTTCCTCACCCGCTTCGGCCAGAACAGCCGGATGGTGATCTGCGGCGACCCCAACCAGACCGACCTGCCCGGCGGGCCGAGCGCCTCCGGCCTCAACGACGCGGTCAACCGGCTGGAGGGCGTGGAAGGCATCTCGATGGTGCGCTTCGGCGTCGGCGACGTGGTGCGCCATCCGATCGTCGGCCGCATCGTCGCCGCCTATGAGGGGGAAGGTTGAAGGCGGGGATATCCCATCCTACATTTGGGATATCCCTATCGGAGACGCGGCGTGGCATCGCTCTACATCAAGGACCCGGATACCGCGGCGCTCGCCGCCGAGGTCGCGGCCGCGCTCGGCACCACCAAGACCGAGGCGGTGCGCGACAGCCTGTTGCGGCGCAAGGCGGAGCTCGAGGCCAAGGGCCGCGCGCAGGACGTGCTGCGCAAGCTCGACGCGCATCGCCGCGCCCATCCGCTGCCGCCACCTACCGGACTTCCCGCGGACAAGGCGTTTTTCGACGAGCTGTGGGGCGAGGCTTGACGCTGTTTGTCGATGCATCGGCGATGGTCGCGATCATCACCGAGGAACCCGAGCGCGATCGGCTGGTGGTCGAGGCGGTCGAGGGCGCGCCGGCGATCTGGTCGGCGATGGCGGCCTGGGAAACCGTCGCCGCGCTCTCGCGTTCGCGCGAAATGGATATCAATGCGGCACGCCAGGAAGCGGCACTTTACGCCGATCAGCTCGGGCTGACGCTGGTGCCGATCGGCGCCCGCGAGCTGGACCTGGCGCTCGATGCCTATCAGCAGTTCGGCAAGGGGCGTCACCCCGCCGGACTCAGCATGGGCGACTGCTTCGCCTATGCCTGCGCCAAATCCCATGATGCGCGTCTGCTCTACAAGGGCGACGATTTCTCCAAGACGGACCTCGCCTGATGCTTGACGTTGCCGCCCTCCTCGAATCGCCCTGGCCGGAAGGCGATTGGGACGCGCTCGCCCTGCGCGCCGCCGAGGCGGCGATCGCGCAGACGCCCTATGCCGAATGGCAGGGCTGGCCGACCTCGGTCGAAGTCGCGGTGCGCTTCACCAGCGACGACGAAGTCCATACGCTCAACCGCCAGTATCGGCACAAGGACAAGCCGACCAACGTGCTGTCCTTCCCGATGATCCAGCCCGATCTGCTCGACGCCGTCACCCAGAACAGCGATGATGGCGAAGTATTGCTGGGCGATATCGTGCTTGCGCACGGCGTCTGTTCGGTGGAAGCCGAGGAGCGTGGCATTGCCGTGGACGATCATGCCACGCATCTGATTGTCCATGGCATGCTGCATCTGCTAGGCTATGATCATATCGAGGATGGCGAGGCGGAAGCCATGGAGGCGATGGAACAGGCCGCCATGGCGGCGCTGAACCTGCACGATCCCTATCCCGTACGCGAGGACTAACCACCAACATGAACGAGGGCCCTAGTACCGGCTCGCCCGAACACCGACACGAAAATGGCGGCATCTGGCGCAGTTTGCGCGCACTCCTGTTCGGCGAGGAACAGGAAGAGACGCTGCGCGAGCGGCTCGAAGAAGCTATTGACGAGCATGAGAGCGACGGCGGTACCCCGCCGGCCGGCGACCTCGCCCCGATCGAGCGTCAGATGCTCAAGAACCTGCTGCATTTCGGCGAGCGCGATGCCGGCGACGTGGGCGTGCCCCGCGCCGACATCATCGCGGTCGAGGAGCAGACCAGCTTTGCCGATCTCGTCCAGCTCTTCGCCGAGGCAGGCCACAGCCGCCTGCCGGTCTATCGCGAGGAGCTCGATACGATCATCGGCATGGTCCACATCAAGGACGTGTTCGAGATCCTCGCCAAGGGCGAGGCGCATCCGCCGAGCATCGCCGGGCTGATCCGCCAGCCCCTCTATGTGCCGCAATCGATGGGCGCGCTCGATCTGCTCGCGCAGATGCGGGTGAAGCGCACCCACCTCGCCGTGGTGCTCGACGAATATTCGGGTACCGAGGGGCTGATCACGATCGAGGACCTGATCGAGGAAATCGTCGGCGAGATCGAGGACGAGCATGACGAGGCGCCCGCCGCGCTGATCGTGCCGATCGACGGCGGTGGCTGGGAAGCCGACGCCCGCGCCGAGCTGGAGGACGTCGCCGAGACGGTCGATCCGCGGCTGGCCGAGGTGGAGGAGGATGTCGACACGATCGGCGGCCTCGCCTTCGTGCTCGCCGGGCACGTGCCGGCGGTAGGCGAGTGCCTGGAGCATGAGAGCGGCTGGAAGCTCGAAGTGATCGACGCCGACGAGCGCAAGGTGAACCGCCTGCGGCTGCATCCCCCCGAAATACGGGTGGAAGACGCGGCCTGAGCGCCGCGTCTACGCCGCCGGCCCGATCAGACTGATCTGCCGGCCATAATCGGGCTCGCCGCGATGCGTGGCGCGGCGGAAGCTGAAGAAGCGCGCCTCGTTCGCATAGGTGTCGAGGCCCAGCGCCTCGATCGTCCGCAGCCCGGCCAGCGCCAGGCGGTGGACGACATAGGCTTCCAGATCGAACTGGAAATGCTCGGGCCGGCCATCGGCGAAGAAGCGTTCGTTGGCCGGATCCTGTTCGCAGAAGCGCTGGAAGAAGCCGGCATCGACTTCGTAGCTCACGCGGGCGATGCACGGGCCGATTGCGGCGGCGATCCGCTCGCGGCGGGCGCCCAGGGCTTCCATCGCGGCGATCGTCGAATCGGTGACGCCGCCGATCGCGCCCTTCCACCCGGCATGCGCGGCCGCGACCACGCCGGCCTCGCAATCGGCGAACAGCACCGGCGCGCAGTCGGCGGTGAGGATGCCGAGCACCAGCCCCGGCTGGTTGGTCACCAGCGCATCGGCCCTGGGGCGCAGCGCCTCGTCGAATGGGGCGAGTACGGTCACCGCATCGGCCGAATGGACCTGATAGACGGTGACGAGCCGCGCGCCGGGCAGCACCGCCGTGACCGCGCGGCAGCGATTCTCGGCGATCGCCGCCGGATCGTCGTGCGAGCCGGTGCCGACGTTGAGCCCGGCGACCACGCCCGTCGAGACACCGCCGACGCGGCCGAGAAAACCGTGCGGCACGCCGTCCAGCGCGCGGGCGCGGGTGACCTCGACCCCGCTCACAGTGCCAGCCGCATCAGCCGATCCTCATCGGCATGGTTGCCCACCAGGAAGGCATAGGGTCCGCGATCCTCGAAGCCGTAGCGCTGGTAGAAGCGCTTGGCGCGGTGGTTGTCGATATAGACGGAGAGCCAGAGTTCGGACGCACCCCGCGCGCGGGCGGTGGCGAGCGCCCAGTCCATCAGCGCCTGCGCCGCGCCGCTGCCCTTGACGCGATCGAGCAGGTAGAGCTGGCGCAGCTCGAGTGCCGGACCCTGCGGTTCGGCGGGCAGGCTGATCGGCCCGAGCTTGCAATAGCCGGCGATGCCCTCCCCATCGTCGATCACGCGGAAGGCGAAGGCGGGATCGGCCAGTTCCGCCGCCCAGCCCTCGACCGTGAACTTGGCGAGGAAGCTGGCGAGATCCTCGGCGGTATAGAGATGGCCGAAGGTCGCCTGGAAGCTGGTCCGGAACAGCACGTCGATCGCGGCGGCATCGGCAGGGGTGGCGTCGCGGAAGCTCATGCGAACCCCGCCGGCACCGGCCAACCCGGCGCGGTGATCGCGATCACCTTGAACAGCGCGCCCATAAGGGGGTCGGCGACCAGTCGGTTGAGATCGGCGGCGAGGGCGTGGCCGCGCGGCCGGGCCGGGCGAGACCGCGCCCCCCCCCCCGC
>JAPJRE010000317.1 GCA_030824725.1 Sphingomonas sp. | reverse complement strand
TCAATACCGCGCCTATATCAAGATGCTGCGCGACATGCCGCGCTATTTCGACCAGAACATCGCCAACATGCGCGCCGGACTGGCGCGGGGCTTCACCCCGCCCAAGGTGACGCTCACCGGGCGCGACATCGGCGTGGCGCAGGTGGTAGAGGCGCCGCTCCAGGACAATCTGTTCTACACTCCGTTCAAGAAGTTTCCCGGCGCGATCCCGGCGACGGTGCAGGCCGAGCTGCGGCGCGAGGGAGAAGCGGCGATCCGCGAAGCGGTGGTGCCGGCGCACCGCAAGCTGCTGGAATTCCTGCGCAAGGAGTATATCCCCGGCGCCCGCACCGAGCTGGCCGCGACCACGCTGCCCAACGGCCAGGCCTATTACCGCTCCAAGATCCGCGAATATGTGACCCGCGACATGACCGCCGAGCAGGTCCACGCCGTCGGCCTGCGCGAGGTGGCGAAGATCCGCGCCGAGATGATGGCGGTGAAGGCGCAAGCCAAGTTCGACGGCGACCTGCCGGCCTTCCTCAACTTCCTGCGTACCGATCCGCAATTCTACGCCAAGACCCCGCGCGAGCTGCTCTACCACGCTGCCTGGGCGGCCAAGCAGTTCGACGGCAAGGCCGGGCAATATTTCGGCCATTTGCCGCGCCGCCGCTTCGCGATCATCCCGGTGCCCGACGACCTCGCGCCCTTCTACACCGGCGGGCGCGGGGGCCCTGGCGTCTATCTGGTCAACACCTATGACCTCAAGTCGCGGCCCTTCTACCAGCTGACCGCGCTGACCCTGCACGAAAGCGCGCCGGGCCACGCCTTCCAGATGCCGCTGGCCAACGAGAACAAGGACCTGCCGCCCTTCCGTCGCGACACCTATCTCTCCGCCTATGGCGAGGGCTGGGCGCTCTATGCGGAGAAGCTGGGCGTCGAGATGGGGATGTACGAGACGCCGTACGACCAGTTCGGCATGCTGAGCTACCAGATGTGGCGCGCCGCGCGGCTGGTGGTCGATACCGGCATCCACGCGATGGGCTGGACGCGCGAACAGGCGCAGGCCTTCCTGCGCGACAACACTGCGCTCAGCAACCACGAGATCGAGACCGAAGTCGACCGCTACATCGCCTGGCCGGGCCAGGCGCTCAGCTACTATATGGGCGAGCTGGCTTTCCTCGATGCGCGCGCGCGTGCCGAAAAGGCGCTGGGGCCGAAGTTCAACATCCGCGCCTGGCACGATGCGATGCTGCAGCTGGGATCGGTGCCGCTGACCGTGATCGACCAGCGCACCGACCAGTTCATCCGCGAGGGCGGCAAAGGGCCCTATCCCGACGAGGAATGACCCGCGCCGGCCGGCGTCGGCCGGCCGGGTATCCACGCCCACGATCGCGCGAGGAACGGCGCTGCCGCTCCCCGCGCCGTATCTCCAGGATCCGCGATGCTGCGTCTTTTCCTGAATGCCGGGATGCTGGCCCTCACCGGCGTCGTTGTTCCGGCCGCACGCGCACAGGGTGCGCCGGGGGCGCTCGTGCCTGTGCAGTCGACGGCGAACCCGATCATCGCCGACGGCGGCCTCTATTCCGCCGATCCGGCGCCGTTGGCGGTGGGGGACACCTTCTACATCCTTACCGGCCGCGACGAGGCCCGGCGCGATGAAGCGGGCTTCGTGATGCACGAATGGGCGCTGCTGACGAGCAAGGATCCCGCCTCGGGCAACTGGACGCTTCATCCCCATTTCCTTCGCCCCGACCGGCTCTTTGCCTGGGCCAGCGACACCGCAGCCTGGGCGGCGCAGATGGTGCAGGGCGCGGACAAGCGCTTCTATCTCTACGCCCCGGTCGAGCAGCGCGACTGCAAGGACCGCGACTGCATGGGGATCGGGGTTGCGGTGGCCGACAGCCCGCTCGGCCCCTGGCGCGACTGGCACCCGGAAGGGCCGATCGTTTCGCAGCGCCTGCCGGTGGCGAACACGATCCAGAACATCGACCCTACCGTCGCCATCGGCCCGGACGGGGCGGCCACTATCTATTGGGGCACCTTCGGCCAGTTGCGCGGGGCGCGGCTGGGCGCAGACATGAAGACGGTGGGGCCGCCGGTGACGGTGACGACGCTGACCGGCTTCTTCGAGGCACCATGGCTCTTCGAGCGCAACGGCACCTGGTACATGGTCTATGCCGCCAACAATGCCGGGCCGAACTCGCCCTGCACCCAGGCGGTCTACCACGCTTGCCAAGCCTATGGCACCGCACCGAGCCCGCTGGGCCCCTGGACCTATCGCGGCGTCATCCTCGATCCGGTGTCTTCGACCACCTCGCACCAGGGCATGGTGCCGTTCAAGGGCCAGTGGTACATGGCCTATCACACCGCCGATGCGAAGCTGGGCGGCCATTTCCGTCGCAGCGTCGCCATCGATCGGGTGGAGTGGGACGACAGCGTCTCCCCCGCGGCGATCCGCAAGGTGGTGTCGACGCGCGCGCCGGCGGACCGAACGCCGACGGCGAACGTTGCCCGGATCGCGCATGCCAGCGCGTTCAACATGCCGGTGCCGGTCCAGTATCGGCTGGCCGCGCTCAACGACGGCGTGGTTTATCCGGCGCCGCTCCCGCCCGACATGTGGGGCAGCTGGAACGGCCGCGGTGACGTCGCGCAGGGCTGGGTCCAGTATCGCTGGGATCGGCCGGTGACGATCCGCGAGGTCCGCGTGAAATTCTGGGGCGACCGCCCGGCCGGATCGGGCGAGGGCGTAGCGCCGCCGCGCGGCTGGCATCTGGAAGTGGGGCAGGGCGGGCGCTGGCGCCGGCTCTCGACGGGGGCGGCACCTGCTGCACGGACCGACGCCCCGGTCGCGCTGGGCTTCCGCCCGGTCACCACCCGCTGCCTCCGGCTGGTGCTCGACGCCTCGACCGACGGCAAGCGCTATGCCGCCTTCGGCATCGAGGAATGGGAAGTGCTGTCGCCGACAAAGGTGGCACCCCCGCCCGCACCGTTGGCGCCGGCGGAATCGCCGCGCTGCGACTAAGGGCCTGCATCCTGGCTCTGGGCGTTCGCGCCGGGGGCGTTACCGCCGGGCGTCGAGGGCGTGGCGAAGCGTGTCGCGGGCGGTACGGACCTGTTCCGGCGTGGCCTCGCCCAGCACCCCGCGTGCGGCTTCGGGGATATGCGCTGCCGGGTCGCCCTGGGTCTGGAACACTAGGTGATCGAACATCGCGCGCCAGGCCAGCCGCTGGTCCTCGGGCAGCAGGCGCACCGAGAACAGCGCGTGCAGCAGCGCGTCGCTCGGGCTGAGCATCGCCGGCTGCGGTGGGGTCCACCAATAGTTGGCGAACAGGTTCACCGCGTCCAGCGAGTCCACGGCGTGCCACCACTGGAAGGGAATATAGATTGCGTCGCCGGGCGCGAGCACGGCCGCCTGCGCATGGGCGGCCGCCTCGGCATAGCGCGGAAAGCGATCGAGATCGGGCGCGGCGATGTCGACCAGGCTGACCGGGGTGCCCGCGGGCGTGAACTCGAGCGGGCTCATATAGAGGTTCCCCACCTGCTCGGGCGGGAACAGCGTGAACCGGCGGCGACCGGCGACGACGATGCCGACATTCTCCATCAGATCATGATGGGGGGCGACGCGCAGGCGGTTGCCCAGCCACAGGCGCGGCAGGACCTCGGCATCGACCAGGTCGACGCCATTCTCCTCCGGGAAGCCCGGCAGCAGCTCGGCCGCGTGGATCGACTGGATCGCCATCGCATAGCCGGTCGGGTGATCGATCTCGCGCAGCAGCCGGTCGAGGAAGGGGGCGAGCGGGGAGACCCCCCGCACGAAATTCATCCCGGTCATGTCGTGATTGTAGAAAAAGCGACCCTCGATCGCCGGCTCTCCGACGATCGCGGGCACCGCCTTGTCGTGGCTGAACCGCATGCAATAGGCGACGATCGCAGCCGGCCCCTCCCGGCCCGCTGCGACGGCCGGCCACCCGGAGGCGAGGCCGCGCAGCACCACTGGCTGGCGCGCCGGCCGGATCTCCTCGTCGAACCGCGCCCGATCGATCGGGCCCAGCTCGCGCACCGGGCGTGGCGCGGGGAGCGCGGTCATGATGCCTGTCGCACGGGCGCCGGCGGGCAGCCGATCTGGCGAAGATAGTCGTCCTGCATGGGCATGGCGTCCGCCGTCTGATCAATCACTTGGGCGATGTGTTGCAGACGCTGCAGCGTCTCCTCGTCGGATAGCAGATCGGCGATCGGATGATAGCCCCGCGGTTCGATCCCCTGACCGATGAGCACGGAGAGCCAGCTGGGTTCGGCGAACAGTTCCTGGTGCTCGCGGAGGATCCGGCCGTTCCTGCGGAACATTGCCAGCCTTTCGCGCAGGCTGTCTGGGGGCTCCAAGTTGCGGCAATGGTTCCAGAAGGCGCTGTCGTTGCGTTCGGTGGCCATGTAGTGCAGCACCAGGAAGTCGCGAATGTCGAGATATTCCTGCGCCGTATCGCGGTTGAAGCGCTCGATCTCGGCCTGGTCGAAGCTGCGCGTCGGGAAGAAGGCCAGCAACCGGGCGATCCCGGACTGGACGAGGTAGATGCTGGTGGACTCCAGCGGCTCGAGAAAGCCGCCGGCCAGGCCCAGGGCGACGACATTGCCGATCCAGGCGCGCGCCCGGTGCCCAGCCTTGAAGTGCAGCTGGCGCGGTTCGGCAAGCGGGGCGTCGTCGAGATGGGCGAGCAGCGTCGCGGTGGCCTCGTCGTCGGACAGATGGGCGCTCGAATAGACATAGCCATTGCCGATCCGGTGCTGCAGCGGGATCCGCCACTGCCAACCGGCGCTGCGCGCGGTGGAGCGGGTCAGCGGCACCCGGTCGCCGCCCAAGGCGCAGGGCACCGCGACGGCGCGGTCGCAGGGCAGCC
>JAPJRE010000316.1 GCA_030824725.1 Sphingomonas sp. | reverse complement strand
AGCCGATGCGCGTGAAGGTCGCGCATGTGCGACTGTGCGCGTCGCGGGCCATGTAGGGAGCACCTCAAGGTTTGTGACACGGACAGCGGTAAGCTGAACAGGTAGCGAACAGGGCGGCTCAGGCCACCTTGGCTCCGGGTCCGCCGGCGATGTTGAGTGCGCGGTAGCCGTCTTGATCGAGCTCGGCAGCGGCGTTTTGCCAGAGGTAATCGCCGGTCAGGCTGATGTGTCGCCAGCCTAGCGGGGCTACATGGGCGAGCAGCTCGTCGGGCGCGGGCTCGCCGCTGGCGCGCAGATGCTCGACGGCGCGGCCCATGTAAAGCGTGTTCCAGTACACGATCGCGGCGGTGACCAGCGTCAGCCCGGACGCTTTCAGCGCCTGGTTCTCGAACTGCGGATCGCGCAGGCGGCCCTGTTTGTGGACGAACACGGCTTGGGCGAGCGTGTGACGCGCCTCGCCCTTGTTGAGCCCAGCCTGACACTGCTGGCGGAGCGCCCTGGATTCTAGCCAGTCGAGCGTGAACAGGGTGCGCTCGATCCGGCCCAGCTCCTGGAGCGCGAAGTCGAGCCGGTTCTGGCGACGGTACGCGGCCAGCTTCTTCAGCATGACCGACGGTAGCACCACGCCGGCCTTCACGGACGCGGCGAGCCGGACGATCTCGTCCCAGCTTTCGCGGATGGCAGCGATGTTGAACGGGCGCCCGATCAGCTTCGCGAGCGCCTCGGGGCGGGCCGTGCCCGGGAACAGGCCGAGCCGGCGATCGGCTAGATCGCGCAGGCGGGGCACGAACCGGAAGCCGAGTAGGTGCGCGAGCGCGAACACGTGGTCGGACGCGCCGCCCGTATCGGCATAGTGGGTCGCGGGTTCGATGCCGCAGCCGTGCGCGACCAGCCCGTCCAGCACATAGGGCGCCTCCGCCGCGGTCGCCGAGATCAGCCGGACATGGTAGGGCGCGTAGGTATCGGCGACATGGGCGTAGATCTTCTGCCCCGGCTCCCGGTCGTAGCGCGCGTTGGTGCTGCCGGCCGCGCCCCGCCTGCCCGAGCGGAAGAACTGCCCGTCCGAGCTCGACGCGGTGCCGTCGCCCCACACGCGCGTGAGCGGCAGCGCGGCTTGCGCGTCCACCAGATGGCGCAGCCCTGCCGCGTAATTCTCTTCCGATACGTACCAGCCATGCGTCCAGGCGAGCTGGGCGTAGGTGACGCCCTGGCTGGCGTTGGCCATGCGCTCGATGCCGAGGTTCGTCGCGTCTGCCAGGATCGCGGCGAGCACGGCCTGCGGGTTGGAGTGGGCGCGGCCCGAGCGCAGTTCCGGAAATGCGCACAGGAACCCGGTGCGGGCTTCCACCTCGGCGAGCAGCTCGGTGATGCGCACGCGGGGCATGAGCCGGTCGACGGCCGCGTCCAGCCTGTCGGCCGCAGCGGGCGTTACGGCCGCGAGCGGGCTGACCCTGAGGTTACCGCCCCGCAGCTCCACGCCGTCGAGCGTGCCGCGCTTCAGCGAGCCTGCGAACCGGCGCAACCGCCAGTCGAGCAGCCTGGCGCGCCCCTCCAAGTAGCGGCCGACGTCGGTGTCGAACGGCAGCGTGAGCGCGATCTCGGCCGCTTTGCCGGGCGGGAGCATATAGCTGTCGAAGCGCAGGTGTTCGCGCGTACCCTCCACCCACAGGTCGCCCGATTGGAGCCGCTCGCGCACGGTCGCGACCGTGGCGGTTTCGTAGCGACGGCGGTCGATGACGCCGCCCTCGGTGATCGCCGCCTTCCATTTTCTGGAAAACGGCATGGGCGCATCGGCCGGTACGTCTCGCCGCCCGGTCGCGTTCAGCGCGCGCACGACCTTGATCGCGCCGAGCACGCCGTCGCGCGAGCCTGCCGCCTTGAACCGGAACGCGTCAAAAAACGCGGGCGCGTAGCGCCGCATCGTCATGTAGCGCCCCGCCGCGCGGATCAGCGGCTCGTCGCGAGTCAGGTCGGCGATCGCGGTCGCCTCGCTCTCGGCGTCCAGAAGCCTCGTCCAGCCCACCCCGTCGTCGAGCGCCGCCCAGACGTCCAACCCGTCCTCGCGCGCGACCCGGAGTGCGCCGACCGTGGCGCCCAGCAGCCGCATGAGCCGGTTCACGTCGCGTGTGGTCGCCTCGATGCCGCGCTTCTGCGCGGCCCTGGCCCTGGCGAACAGGAGGCCGGTCTGCTTGCCGAACATCTCGATCGCGGCGTCCGCGAGCCGCGCTTCCAGGTCGATGACGGCTGCGGCGAGTGTCGCGCGCCTTCTGCGGAGCGAGTAGTCGGACAGGAGGAACGCGGGCGCGACGTGGCCTTCGCGCACGAGCTGCTCGAAGCGGTGCTCGTGGATGCGGCCGGCCATGCCCGGGTCGAGCCCGAGCCGGCGCACGTGCGCGAGCCGGGCGAGAATGCCGGCGAGATTGCGCGCGGTCGGGCTGTCCGACGTGTCGCGCAGCCACGCGAGCGGCGTCGTGCTGCGATCCTGGTCCACGATCAGCAACGCATCCAGCCCCGTCACCTGCTCCGGAGCAAGCGCATCGACCAGCGTGTCGGCCGCGAGGCGGCGCGCCATGGCGCGCCCCGCCACCCCGATCCGCTCGATACGGGCGGGCGCGGGCAGAACGATCCGGGCAGCACGCAAATGGCCCAGCACTGCCGCGGCGATCGGCTTGCCCCGTTCGGTCGCTTCCGCCGCGCGGGTGGCTGCGCCGAGCGCGCCGGGGACGTCGGCCGCCTCGAACGCGCGCAGGCGCAAACGCTCCATCGCCTCCCAGGCGTGTTCGAGCCGGGTCTGGGCGCGATGCGCGTAGCCCTCGAACGCTGTGGGCGCGATGTCGAGTTGCGCGGCCAGGTGCCGGATCAGAAAATCGGGGACGACATCGTCGTGGCGTATGCCGAAGCCGGGATGACGCAGCAGGGCGAGGTGCAGCGCGAAGCCGAGCCGGTTGGCGTCGCCGCGCTTCGCTTCGATCAGTGGCCGGTCCTCATCGGCAACCGTGTAATGCTTGGCGAGCGAGGCATGGTCGAGGGGCACGCCGAACAACGCGCGGCGTTCGTCGCCCGTTAACAGATCGCGTCTGGCCATCGATCACCCCCTGTCCGGGAGCGTATAGTTTATGGCCGACACGTGCGAGGTGTCGCGTAACTCTCAAGTTTCGCGACAGCGGCCCTGACCGGTCACGCCACGAGGGCGGACGCTGTCGCAAATGTCTGTTGCTAATCAGCCGTGTTCCAATGCACATCTGCGACATGCTCCTCGGCTATGCGCGCGTATCTACCGACGATCAGGATCTCACGCTTCAAAAGACGGCACTGAAGGCGGCCGGATGCCGGCGGACATTCGAGGAGAAGGTGTCCGGCGCCAAGCGCGCCCGACCGGAACTCGACCGGATGCTGGAGCAGCTGCGCGACGACGACGTGGTTGTGGTCACCCGGCTCGATCGCCTAGCGCGTTCGACGCGCGACCTGCTCGACATCGCCGAGAAGCTGAACGAGGCGGGAGCGGGGCTGCGCTCGCTCGCCGAGCCCTGGGCCGACACGACCACGCCTGCGGGACGCATGGTGCTCACCGTGTTCGCCGGCATCGCGGAGTTCGAGCGCGAGCTGATCCACCAGCGTACCAGTTCCGGCCGCGCGGCAGCCATGGCGCGCGGCGTGAAGTTCGGGCGTAAGCCCAAGCTCACTCCGGACCAGATCGCGCTCGGACAGCGTCTCGTCGGCGAAGGCACATCGGTGCGCGAAGCGGCGAAGCTGCTGAAGTGTCATCATGCCACGCTCTATCGGGCGCTCAACCATCCGGCGCAGATGCCCGTACATCGCTCGACACGTTGATTGAGGAGTAGGATTTCGCCATGATCTTCGCGCTTCTACTAGCGGCAAGTTCGCCGAATTCCGCGCTGGAGGCGGAGCGGGCCTACTCGGAAGCTGTACTTGCCAGTGGCCGTCAGGCAGCGGCACGCAGTTTCGGTCCACAAAGCGACCCCTGGCCAATACAACATGCGCCCGAAACCGCGCGCTCTCCATCTGTGGCCAGCATGTTGCAAGCAGCCGAGAGTAGCCGAAGGTGGTGGCTCACAATGATGAGTGTCGAGAGCCATGCCGAGCGCAGACCCGAACTTGTCTTTCCGTCCTGTGATCCGAGCGGGTCGGCAGTTGTTATCGGCGGGCTGTACGATGGCGGAAATCGAGTTGGATCATATAAGACGCTTTGGCGGAACAGTGCTGAGGGGTGGCGCTGGGAAATCGACGACTATCGTCGGGATGGATCGAAGGCATTAGCGGCAGAAAGTTTACAAGCGATCGAACCTGAGTGCTCGGCAAAACTCACCAATGAACAGCTCCAAATCCAAGCCGTTAGCGATGCGAAAGAGATCGCGTCTGTTTTGCGACAGGAGCAGGCCGGCAAACAGGTCGACTGGTTGGCTGTTCCAAGACGAAGCGTGGCCGAAGACGTTATCTTTGTCGGCAACGATGGCCGACGCATCCGCAGGCTCCCCGCCAAGCTGCCCATTCGGCGCATAGCGGGTGCGTTATCGTCCGGAAGCAGTTACGATGAAACGCTACGGTGGAGTAGCCGCGTCCTGGACGGGTCTGCACAAGCCCATAGCTTTCAGATCACCCAGTGGCGCGGTCCCAAGAATGGATGGCAGATCGTCTACTACGAGCTCCGCGGGTGAAACATCACGAGAGGTGATCCGGTAACTTCCAACTCGTCCAACCTCACAAACCCACGAAACTTAATATACTTTGCGGCAACGCTCAGGCTTTTGTTGACCATTTGTTCCGACTGCCGCTGTCCATATGACAAACCTTGAGGTGCCCCCATGTATGTGCGGGCCTATCCGCGCGAGACACAGGAGATGCTGTTCGACGCGCA
>JAPJRE010000315.1 GCA_030824725.1 Sphingomonas sp. | reverse complement strand
GCAGCTTACCGTCACCAACCCGCTGCCCGCCGGCGGCGGTGCCGATCCAGAGCCGATCGAGCAGATCCGCATCCAGGCACCGCAGGCCTATCGCGTTCAGGAGCGCGCCGTGGTGGCGGAGGATTATGCCGCCGCAGCGCGCCGCCATCCGGGGGTGAGCAACGCCATGGCCTTTGCCCGCTGGACCGGCGCCTGGCAGACGATGACCGTTTGCATCGATCGGATCGGTGGCCTGCCGGTCGACGCGGGCTTCCGTAGCGAGATGCTCGTCTTTCTCGAGCGGTTTCGCCTGATGGGCTTCGACGTCAAGGTGGAAGGCGCGCGGCCCGCGCCGCTCGACCTCCGGCTGTCGGTCTGCGTTGCGGCGGGCGAACTTCGCGCCAGGGTGGCGGCGGACCTGCGCAACGCGCTGCGCCCCCGCTCGCTGGCGACGGGCGCGCCCGGCTTCTTCCACCCGGACAATTTCACCTTCGGATCGCCGCTCTATCTCTCGCGCCTGGTCGAGGTTGCGATGGCGGTTCCCGGCGTCACCAGCGTCGAGCCGCTGCTGTTCAAGCGGCTCGGCCGCGCTGCCCAGACCGAGCTGGCCGACGGCGTGATTCGTCCGCACGGGACCGAGATCCTCCAGCTCGACGACGATCCGAGCTTTCCCGAACGCGGTCGCCTCGGGCTGGTGCTGGGAGGCGGGCGATGAGCGAGACGGCGATGACCAGCCACGCCTGTGCGTGCGGAACCTGCGCCGGCTGCAGCGCGGCCGCCGCGTCCGGCGGGCCCGACCGCGCGTTCCGCTTCCGCCACGCGCAGCTGCGCGCCCGCATGATGGCGCAGATCGCCCAGGTCGAGGTGGAAGGGCAGCGGCCGCTGGCCGGGCTGGGCACGCGCGCGCTCGACGATCCAGCCATCGCGCTGATCGACGCGCAGGCGGCGTGCCTCCATGTGCTCGCCTGGAACGCGGGCCGGCTGGGCGACGATGCCACAATTCAGCGCAGCGAGGATCGCGACGCGCTCGTCGCGCTCTCGCGCCTGCTTGGCTACGAGCCGCGCCCCGCGCTGTCCGCCACGACCACGCTCGCCTTCACGCTCGACGACTTCCCCGGTTCGCCCGGCAAGGCGGTGATCCCAGCGGGCACCAAGGTCGCCTCGCTGCCGGCGCAGGACGAACTGCCGCAGACCTTCGAGACCGACCTCGCGATCGAGGCGCGCGCCGCCTGGAACCGGCTGACGCCGGTGCAGCAGCCCACGCCGGATTCGATCAAGAGCGGAGCGACATCGATCTGGGTCGCAGGCGTGGCGCTTCCGGTGCGGGCTGGCGACCATCTGCTGATGCTTGTCGGCGGCGCCTGCAAGCTCGCCATCGTCACCGGCACGGAGCAGTTGCCGGAGAAGGACCGCGACCGCACCCGCATCGACTTCGTCACGCGCGGCGACGTCGATCGCGACAGCAGCGTGCCTGCGCTCGCGGCCGACGAGATCGTTGTGCTGGGCGCCCGCGCCGCGCCCTTCGGCGCCACGGCGCCCGATGCGCGGCTGATGCCCAAGGGCGGCACGGCAACCGACAACAACGCCAGCGACCAGCCGCTGCGATGGAAGGACTTCAAGGTCGGCGCGCCCAACGACCCTGAGCATGACCGTGTCGACCTCGATGCGGTCCACCCCGAAGCGGTCAAAGGCCGTCTCGCGGTGTTCGTCGCGCATTTCTCCAAGCGCCGAAAAGGCGTCACCAAATTTCATCGCTTCGCGGCCGCGGGGATGATCCGCAAATCCCAGGAACTCAGCCGAACAGACTACGGAATGTCCGCGAAAGTCACGCGCATTCGGCTCCGCGGCATTCCGCTGCGCAAGCAGGATGCGGTCCCGGGGGCGGTAACGCGCGGCTATTTCGGACCCTATGTGCGCGAGACGACCATTTACCTCGAAACCGCGCGGGCGCGCCTGTTCCGCTTCGATGAGGATCGCGCCTTGCCGGGGGACCTGTCGGCGCTCGACGTGCCGGGGGTTGTGGAGCTCCCGGCCGGCCGGCGCGTCGCGATCGCGGGCGAGGCATGGGCGAATGGTCCGGGCAAAGCGGGGACGCCCTGCAGCGAGATCGCCGAGATTTCGAAGGTCGAGATCATGAAGGTGGCGCCTGCCTCCCACTTCACCCGCCTCCATTTCGTCCGCCCGCTCCAGCGCCGCTATCGTTCGACGACGCTGACCGTGAACGCCAACTGCGCCCCGGCCTCGCACGGCGAGACCCTTGCCGGCGGGGCGGAAATCCTCGGCTCGGGCGCGGCAACGGCGCTGGCGCCGCGCTTTGCGCTCGCGCGCGGCCCGCTGGCCTATGTCCCGGCCGACACGCCGCGGGGCTATGCGCCCGCGCTCGAAGTCCGCGTCGACGATCGCCGCTACGACGAAGTGCCGATGCTCTACGGCCAGCCGGAAGGCGCCCGCAGCTATACCGTGCGGGAGGTTGCCGGGCGCAGCGAAGTCCAGTTCGCCGCGCACCTCCCTGGCGGCACCTACAATGTCACGGCCCGCTACCGCACCGGCGGCGGCAAGGCGGGGCTGCTCGGCCCGGGGCGGCTCACCTCGCTGCTGAGCCCGGTGCTCGGGGTGTCGGGTGCGACCAACCCGCTCGCGACCGAGGGCGGCAGCGATGCCGCCGCAGCCGAGGAACTGCGCGCAGCCGCGCCGCGCTGGGTGCGATCCCTGGACCGCGTGGTCTCCCTGGCCGATTACGAGACCTTCGCGGGGGATTATCGCGGCGTCGGCAAGGCCATGGCGACCGAGCTGCACGACGGGATGCGGGCGCTCGTCCTCCTCACCGTGGCGGACAGCGCGCTGCGGCCCCCTGCCTCGGGCTCGGAGATCATGACCGGCCTTGCCAGTGCGCTGGCCAAATGCGCCGTTCCCGGACGCAAGGTCCAGGTGCAGGGGTTTGTCGACTATTTCGTGATCCTCTCGATCAAGCTTGCCACCGATGCGGCGGTGCCGCGCGAGAAGGTCGAGGCGGCGGTGCGCGCTGCGCTGGCCACCCGCTTCGGCCGCGCCCATCGCAGGTTCGGGCAGGGCCTGCACCGAAGTGAATTGTTGGCGGTGATCCAGGCGGTGCCGGGGGTGCGCGCCGCGGTCATCGCCAGCTGGCAGCGCGCGCTCGCCGACCCGTTCACCCCGCAGACCGGGGCGGGGGAGGGCACGCTGCGGCTGCAATGCCCCGCCGTCGCGATCGATGCGCTGGCGGGGCTGTTATCGGTCTCGGCTGAGCACATCACCTTCACGGAGCTAGAGCTATGACCGAGGACGCCGCTCTGCTCGCGGTCGGCGCCGGCCGTCGCGAGGCGGTCGCAGAGGCGCTCTACGCGCTCCTGCCCCCCTATGTGCGGACCCGCGATGCCGAGACCGGCCATGCCCTGCGCGCGCTGTTCGAGGTGTTCGCGCTCGGCTCGGCGGAGATCGACGGCGAGATCGACCGGCTCTACGCCGCCCAGTTCGTCGAGACCGCGCCCGAAGAGGCGCTGCCCGATTTCGCCGCGTTGATCGCCGCCGAGCCGCTGCGACCGCTGCCCGACGGCACTCCGGCCACGACCCGCGCCTATATCGCCAACACCATCCGCTATCGCCGTGGCAAGGGCACGGGGCGCGTGCTGGAGGCGCTTGCCACCGATGTCGGCAATTTCGGCGCGAGCGTGGTCGAGTGGTACCAGCTGCTCGCGCGGCTGCAGCACCTCTATGACGTGCGGCCCGATCGGCCCGGCCTCGCACGGCTGGTCTCGGGGGAGACCCCTGCGCTCTCCGGCACGGCGCAGGATCGCCTGCCGCGTCTCGCCGAGTTTCGCGCGATGGCCCGCGGCGGGCGGCACCATGTTCCCGATGTCGGAATCCATCTGCTGCGCGCGGTCGTGCCGTTCTTCAGCGGCCCCGTCGAGATCGAGAAGATTGCGCCGCGCGCGCTCGATGGCGTGCCGGTCGCGCGGCCCTGGACCGATGCGGGCACGGTGCTGCCCGGCTATTTCCAGATCGCCGCGCAGGATGGGCGCGCGGTGCGGCTCTTCAATCCCGATCGCCGCTCGCAGGACGAGGCCGGGCGCGCGATCGTGCAGGACCTGCCCGACCGGCTGCGTCGCCTGCCGCTGCACCTGGAAACGCACGAGATGCGTGTGGCCGATGCCGAGGGCCGCCCGCGCCGGCTGCCGGCGCAGCCCTGGTTCGACCGGCTCGCGCGGCCCTTTGCCATCTACGTGCGGCGCGAGAACGAGACTAGCTTCACCCGCCTCGCGCCGGAGACGCTGCGCATCTGCCGCCTTGAAGCGCTGCCCTCCCCGGTGGGGAGCCGGCCGGCGGCGACCCTCACCCATGATTGGGGCTACGACCCGGCGAACACGCCGCCGGTCCGCACCCGCGAGATGGCGATTGCGTGCGGCTTCGATCCGGTCACCGGGCGGATGATCTTTCCGGCGCCGACCGGCACCGCCAAGGAAGTGGCGGAGGTGCGCGTCGCCCATGGACCGGGGATCGGCTTCCCGATCGGGGCGGGGGCACAGGACCGCGCGGCGCCCGACATCGCGCTCGACGTGACCGATGCGGGCGAGGACACGCCGTTCGTCTGCCTGGTCGACGGCACGCACGCCGCCGCCAGCGGGGCGGCGTTCGCGGCAGGGCTCACGGTGCCCTCGCTCCAGGATGCGCTTGATGCCTGGGCGGTCGCCGTTGCGCCGGGCGGCAGCGGCACGCCGCCGCGGCGCGGGTTCATCGTCTGCCTGCGCTGCGATCGGTTCGCGGCCGCCGCGCTCACGATCCCGGTGCCGGCCGGCGCGCGGCTGGAGATCGTGGCGGGTCGCTGGATCGCCCCCGATACCGGGCCGGGCGTTCCCGTCGTCGCGGAGCGGCGCGGCTTCCTCGAG
>JAPJRE010000314.1 GCA_030824725.1 Sphingomonas sp. | reverse complement strand
CCTGTTCGCTGTCCTGCGGCGAGCGCACGGTGCCGTTGAGCACGGCGATCTGGCCGACGGTCGTCACGGTGATGTCCGAATCGGGCATGGCCGCCTTCATCATCGTGTCGATGCTGCTGATGTTCTGGCTGACGCGGACGTTCGCCGAATAGACCACGGCCCCGGCGGCGTTGGTGGCGAACACCGTCGCCTCGCCGAACGCCTTGCCGTAGAGATGGATCTGACGAGTGCTGGCGACATAGACGTCGGCGACACCGGGGTTGGAGGTCCACACATTGGCCGCGGCGGCGGGCAGGGTGACGAGCTCGCCCTCGCCGATCGAGAGCAGCACCTCGCGCGCCGGGCGCTGGCTGCCGGCGGGCAGTTGCGCCATGCGGGCGACCGGCTTGGCGCTGCGGGTCTGCGCGGGCGCGGGCTGGACGGCGAGCAGCGCGACGAGGGTCGCGGCGCCGAGGGGGAGGGAGCGCTGCATCTCAGTTCTTTCCGCCGACGGGGACGAGGCTGGCATCGCTGCCGCGGACGACGCGCACCACCGGGCCGATCGGCTGCGCCGCTACCGGCGCGCCGCCAGCCGGCGCGGGCGCGATCATTGCGGCGGGAGCGGCCTGGGTAGCCGGCACGGTGCGGCGCTGGAAGCGCGAGACGTCGGCACCGGTGACATAGGAGTCGCCCTCGTCCTGCGGCTGGCTGGCGGCGCGGGCGAGGAATGCCTTTTCCTTCTTTGGATCGTCGGGCACGGTCACCGCGCCGCTGGCGATCGCCTCGTCGAGGTCGGTCTGGGTGTCGGCGAGCGAGCGCAGCGACAGCGAGAGGGTGCCGACGGTCTGGGCGACGGCGATCTTCTCGGCGATCTTGGGCGTCGCCTCGACGGTGACGGTGGAATAGGCGGTGACCACGGTCTTGCCCTTGTCGTCGGTCTGCTTGTCGGTGCGCTGGTCGGTGGCGAGCACGCGCAGGTTGCGCAGCACGGTTTCCGAGGCGCGCAGCGGCGGGCCGTCGCCGCTCACCGTCTGGGTGAGGATCAGGTCGATATGGTCGCCCGGGAAGACGAAGCCGGCGACGGCGCTCTGGGCGGAGACGGGGACGGTGACCGCGCGCATGCCGGGGCCGAGCGCGGCGGCGAG
Source organism: Sphingomonas sp. (assembly GCA_030824725.1). Taxonomy (GTDB): domain Bacteria; phylum Pseudomonadota; class Alphaproteobacteria; order Sphingomonadales; family Sphingomonadaceae; genus Sphingomonas. Next base: position 3,766 of record JAPJRE010000314.1, on the reverse strand, counting down.
GAAGCCACGGTCGCCGGGCTTGACCAGCGCGCCCTGCGTCACCGGCTGGCCGGCGGGGACGGCGAAGCGGACGACGGCGCCCTGCAGCTTGGCGGGCTCGCTCTGGCCGCGGACATAGTAGGCGCCCTCGACCAGGTCCTTGGGCCAGGGGCGGAATTCGAGTGCGGTGGCGTCGAGGATCGTGCCCACCGGCAGCGCGCGCTTGGCGACGAGCACTTCGGTGGTGTTGACCGGCGCTGCGGCAGGGGCGGCGCCGTTCGCCATCGCGCCGGCGGCGGGCGCGGCCGAGCCAAGCACCAGGCTGCGCGCCATGAACGCCGTCACGGCCGCGACCAGCAACGCGCCGACGAGCAGCAATAGCCTACGTCCGTCCATGTTGAACTACGCCTTTTCGTATTCGTTGGCCGACCCGGTTGTGGCGGCGTTAAGCATCACCCAATCCGGTTAAGAATCGGTTCGTAGAGGACAATTCCGGCGCCGAGCGCGATCGCCACGCCATATGGCACCTCGATCGCACTGGCGCCTTGGCGCCGCAGTCTTGCGTGCAGCAGCATCGCCAGGGTCAGCGCACCGCCGAGCAGCGACATCCAGATCAGCATGCGCAGCAGCGGCACCAGCGGCAGCCACAGCGCGAGCGCGCCGATCAGCTTGACGTCGCCGCCGCCCATCGCGCCTGCCGCGAACACGCCGACGAACAGTGCGAAGACGAGCGCGGCACATCCGATCTGGAGTGCGATGTCGGGCCACAGCGCCAGTCCGCTTGCCCACCACCAGAGCGGCGCGGCGAGCGCGATCACGGCGTTCTTGGCGTTGGCGATGGTGCGGAAGCGCACGTCCTCGATCCCGGCGGAGAGCAGGAGCAGCGCCAGCGCGCCGAGCAGACAGACCTGGAAGATCGCCCCCATGCGCCAAATGGGTAGACGGACCGGCTTACGAAACCGTAACCACGCCGCATGGCAGTTTCCCGTAATTTCGCGCGTGCGGTACCCGAAGATGCGGTGATCGATCATTGGACCGCGCCCGACCGCTGGCCGCTCCGCCGCTTCCACTGGCCGGCAGCGGGCGCGCCGCGGGGCAGCATCCTGTTCCAGACCGGCCGCGGCGACGTGTTCGAGAAGTATCTGGAAAGCCTCGCGCACTGGCATGGGCAACGCTGGACGATCACCGCCTTCGACTGGCGCGGGCAGGGCGGATCGGGGCGGCTGACTCCCAAGGGCGATTGCGGCCATATCGACGATTTCGCGACCTACATCGCCGATCTCCGCGCCTTCGCCGCTGCCTGGCAGGCGGAGACGCCGGGGCCGCATGTCGTGATGGGGCATTCGATGGGCGGGCATCTGGTGCTGCGCGGGCTGGCCGAGGGCGCCATCGTGCCCGACGCCACGGTGCTGGTCGCGCCGATGCTGGGGGTGCGCAGCGGCCTGGGCAAGCTGGCGCCGCCGCTTGCGCGGGTGCTGGCGCGGCTCGGGGATCCGCGGCGGCCGGCATGGAAGGGCAACGAGAAGCCCTATGCTACCGAGACCCGCGCCAATCTGCTCACCCACGACCCCGCCCGCTACGCCGACGAGCTGTGGTGGCAGGCCAAGGACCGCACGTTGCTGACCGGCGCGCCGAGCTGGCAATGGCTGGTCGCCGCGTTCCGCTCGATGGCGGCGCTGGAGGCGGCGCCGCTGGAGTCTGTCTGCACGCCGCTGTTGTTCGTGATCGCCGAGGCGGACGGATTGGTCGATGCACGCGCCGCGCTGCGGATCGCGCCGCGGCTGCCCAAGGCCGAGCTGCTGCGCTTCGGGCCGGAAAGCGCGCACGAGATCCTGCGCGAGGCCGATCCGGTGCGCGACCGCGCGCTGGCGAGGATCGACGGCTTCCTCGATTCGCGCGCCCCGCGCCGATGACCCGGTTCGACGTCGCAATCGTCGGGGCAGGCATCGCTGGGGCGAGCCTCGCCGCCGAACTCAGCCCCCACGCGCGCGTGCTGCTGCTGGAGGCCGAGGAGCGGCCCGGCTATCACGCGACCGGGCGGTCGGCGGCCTTCTGGTCCGAAACCTATGGCGGGCCGGACATCCAGCCGCTCACCACCGCCTCGGGCCCGATGCTGCGCGAGGGCGGGTTCCTCGATCCGCTCGGCGAGCTGCATCTCGCGCGGGCGGGCGACCAGGGGCGGGTCGACGCCTTCCTCGCGGCCTTCGAGGGTAGCGGTGTGCCGCTCCACCCCGTCGACCCTCGCCACATCGTCCCCGGCCTGCGCGAAGACTGGTCGCTTGGCGTCCACGAGCCCGGTTGCGCCTATATCGATGTCGCCGCGCTGCATCAGCACTTCCTTGCCCGCGCCAAGGCAGCCGGCGCGGTGCTGCACTGCTCCGCCGGGCTGACCGGGGCCGTGCGCGAGGGCGGCGCCTGGCGGCTGGAGACGCAGGCCGGATCGTTCGCGGCCGACCTGTTGGTCAACGCCGCCGGCGCCTGGGCGGACGAGGTCGCCGCGCTGGCAGGCGCGGCGCCGATCGGCATCCGTGCCTATCGCCGCACCATGGTGCAGCTGCGCACCGATCCGGCACCCCCCGCCGGCTGCCCGCTGGTGAGCGACCTTGGCGGCCGCTTCTACTTCAAGCCCGAGGCGGGCGGGCGGCTGTGGCTCACGCCGCATGACGAAGTGGACAGCCCGCCCTGCGACGCCGCACCCGAGGAGATCGACATCGCGACGGCGATCCACCGCTTCGAGCAGGTGGTCGACTGGCGCGTCGCCGCGCTGGAGCATCGCTGGGCGGGGCTGCGCAGCTTCGCCCCCGATCGGCGGCCGGTCTATGGCTTCGATCCGGCGGTGCCCGGGCTGTTCTGGTGCGCGGGGCAGGGGGGCTTCGGCATCCAGACCGCGCCGGCGGCAAGCCGATTGGCCTGCCAGCTGCTGCTGGGCCAGAACGTCACGCTCGATCCCGAACGTTACTTGCCCGGCCGATTTCGGGATTGATTGGTAAGGCCAAAGGCTTTGCGAAAATCCACCGCTCGCCTATTAGAGACGGTGATGAAACTGAACCGAAGCAAGCTCTACCAGCGCGTCGCCGCGTCGATCGCCGACGGCATCGAAAACGGTCGCTGGGCACCCGGCACCCGCCTTCCCGGCGAGCGCGACCTGGCCGAGGAATACAAGGTCAGCCGGCCGACGATCCGCGAGGCGATGATCGCACTGGAGATGAAGGGCTGGATCGAGGCACGGCACGGTTCGGGCCTCTACGTCACGCACCGCGACAGCGCGGGCGGGCTGCGCGAGGATGCGCTGAACCTCGATATCGGCGCGTTCGACCTCACCGAGGCTCGGATCCTGTTCGAGGGCGAGGCGGCGGCGCTGGCCGCGGTGTCGATCACCCCCGAGCAACTGGCCGAGCTTGACCAGATCGCCGAGGAAATGGCCGATCCCGCCACCGGCAACGCGACGCTCTTCGACGCCGATCACCGCTTTCACATCGCGGTGGCCAATGCGACGGGCAATTCGGCGATCCGCAGCGTGGTGGAGTATCTGTGGGAGCTGCGTACCCGCTCGCCGCTCTGCGCCAACATGTTCGATCGCGCGCGCCGCAACGGCGTCAACCCGCGCTATGACGAGCATCGCCCGATCCTCGACGCACTCCACGCCCGCGACCCGCACGGCGCCCGCGCGGCGATGCGGCGGCACCTGCGCGGCGTGGTCGACGACCTGCTGGAGGCGACCGAGCTGGAGCTGATCGAACGCGCCCGCCACGAGCTCGACGCGCGCCGCGACACGCTGGCCAAGCGG
>JAPJRE010000313.1 GCA_030824725.1 Sphingomonas sp. | reverse complement strand
GCCCCTCCACCACGCACCTGCGGTGCGCGGTCCCCCTCCCCCAGCACGCTGGGGGAGGATTGATGTTGCCCAAACCCCCTTGCACAAACTCTTTCAAGATATATCTTGTGCGCATCAAGACTCGCACAGGATGTACATCACCATGTTTTCTCCCTTCGGCCGTCACGGCCATCATCACCATCATCACCATCATCACGGCCGTCATTTCGGCCCCCGCGGACGCGGCGGCTGGGGCGGGGGCTTTCCGGGCGGCTTCGACATGGCCTTCGCCATGGGCGAGCGCGGGCTTGGCGGGCGCGGCCGGCGCATGTTCGGCGGCGACGAGCTCCGCCTCATCCTGCTCAAGCTGATCGAGGAGGCGCCGCGCCACGGCTATGACCTGATCCGCGAGATCGAGGCGCGCTCCAACGGCGCCTATGCGCCGAGCCCGGGCGTCGTGTACCCCACGCTGACCATGCTCGACGACATGGAGCTGATCGCCGAGCACAAGAGCGAGGGGGCCAAGAAGCAGTTCGCGATCACCGAAGCGGGGACCGCGCATCTCGCAGAGAATGCGGCTGAGGTCGAAGCGCTGTTCCAGCGCCTGGCCGATCTCGGCGAGCGCCATGCCCGCACCAGCGGCGGCCCGGTGCGCCGGGCGATGCACAACCTCAAGACCGTGCTCGCTGCGAGTGTGTTCGACGAGGCGGTCGATCCCGAGCGCCTGCACGCGATCGCGGAGATCCTCGACGAAGCCGCGCGCAAGATCGAGCGGCTGTAGGAAACGATGCCCCGGATCGAGGTGTTACGCCGTCGACTGGGGCTCGTCCCCATCGCGGCCAAGGAGACAAGAATGACGATTGCCCCGTTCACCGCCCACGCGCTGGTGCCGACCGAACATGCCAGCCGCTATCTCCAGCAGCTGTGCAAGCATTGGCAGCACAATCTCCAGGTGGAGTTCACCCCCGAGAACGGCACGGTGATCTTCCCCAAGGACGCGCGCGGCGCCAATCACCCGGGCGACGCGGTGGTGACCTTCGACGTCGCGGAGACGGGCCTGGAGGTCCGGGTCGATGCCACCTCGCAGGAGCAGTTGGAAGGGCTGAAGGGCGCGGTCGCCCGGCACCTCGACCGCTTCGCCTTCCGCGAGGGCGAACTGACGTTCGACTGGCAGTAAGCCACGAAAAGGGGGCAGGAACCGCGCGGTTCCCGCCCCCCTTTTCGCGTCGGTGGCCCGGATCAGAAGTTGAAGCGAACCGAGCCGGTGATCGTGCGGCCGGTCAGCGTCTGCGCGGTGACCACGCCCGAAGCCGGGATCGCGGCCGAGTTGACCGAGACGAAGGCCAGCTTGTCGAACACATTGTAGACGTTGAGGCCGATCTGCAGGCCCTTCACCGGGCGGAACTGCACGAACGGGCTGACGATCGTGTAGCCGGGCTGCTTGAGCAGGTTGCCGTCCTGCGCGAAGCTGCTGGTGGTGCCGATCAGGTTGGTGCCGATGGTGAAGCGCTTCACCTCGAACTGCGGGGTCGCCTGGAAGATCAGATCCGGCTGGTGGCGCGGGGTGTTGCCGACCAGCGTCTTGTCCGCCTTGTCCGCATCGATCTTGGCCTTGGTGTAGGTAGCACCCAGGCGCAGGCTGAGCGGGCCATGCTCGAACAGGCCTTCGAGCTCGACTCCCTTGGCGCTGTAGTCGCGGTCGATCTGCAGCACGACGGTGCCGCCGCTGGCGTCGGCGCCGATCTGCAGGTTCTTGTCGGTGGTCGAGGCCCAGAAGCCGGTGGCGAACAGCGTTACGCCGTCCTTGCGGAACTTCACGCCCGCCTCGGCCTGCTTGACCGGCCCATAGGCCATTGCCGGATCGGTCAGCGCGCCCGAGGCGGCGTTCACGGCCGGCGAGAAGAACAGGCGCTCGGCGCTGGCGCGGGCGCCGCGGCTGTAGCGGCCGAACACCGATAGCGGCTCCGCGATCCGATAGTTCACGCCGATCGAGTAGGAAGCGTATTTGTAGCTATAGTCCGCCAGGCCCGGCTGCGACAGCGGCAGCACCGCGACGCTGCGCTCGGGCAACGAGATCGCGCCGTCGCGGTTCATGTCGACCGGCGCCACGCCGACGCGGCCACCGCCGAGATCGGCACCGTACAACATGCCGCTGACCTTGCCGAAGTCATAGCGCAGGCTGCCGCCGACCGAGAGCGCGCCGATCTGGTAGTTCACCGAGCCATAGGGCGCGAGCACGCGGTAGCTGAGGTCGTAGCGGCGGCGATAGGCGGCGGTGCCGCGAATGCCATAGGCCAGAACGCCGCCCTGCGTCACCGGCACGCCGCCGGCGGTGAGCACGTCGACATAGGCCGAGTTGCCGCCGCTTGCGATGTCGAACACGTCGTTGATCAGGTGCAGGTTCTGCACCATCGCCTGCGAGGAGGCATAGAAGCCCGCGGTGGTGGTCAGCTTGCCCGTGCCGACATTCCACACGCGGCTGCCGCGGAAGTCATTGGTGAAGTTGTCGAGCTTCTCAATGTCCGAATGGATCTCCAGCCCGTACATCAGCAGGCCGTTGCCGTTCAGCGTCGTCGGATTGGCGATCGTCTTGCCGGCGTTCGGGCCGGTGGCATAGCGCAGCGTCGCGCCAGGGCCGGCAAAGGTCGGGGCAAGGGCCGCGGCGGGCAGCAGCGCCATCGAGCTGCTCTCGTTATAGGTACCCGAGATTGCGGCGTAGCGCATGCGATTGCTGAACGTCCAACCGGCGATGTCGAACTGCGCCTCCAGTCCGATCGACGCAACCTTGCTGCGATTGCCCTCGCGCAGATCGAGGTTGGTCACGTTGTTGTTGCCGTCGAGCGCGAGGATCGAGCTCTTGTAGCGCGAATAGAGCGTGTCCTTGCGCGGATCGAAGCCCGGGATCGTGCTGTACGTCGGGTCGGCATTGGTGCCGCGCACCGCCACCGGCACCATCGCATAGTTGGGCTCGCGGTCGTCGAGATATTTGCCGTACAGGCGGATATAGCCGTTGCCGAAGGTCTTGGTGACGTTCAGCTTGATCTGGCCGCCCCTGAACGCGTCATAGCCGGTGGCGCGCGGGCCTTCGCCCTGGCGATAGAAGCCGCCGACGTTGAAGCGCACCGTCTTGCTCAGGTGACCGCCATAGTTGAAGTCGGCGCGGCCGAGCTCGTGGTCGATGCCGGCGGAGAGCTGCAGCGTGCCACCGTCTTCCTCGCCGGTCTTCGAGATGAAATTGACCAGGCCGCCCGGCGAATTCGACGCAAAGGTGGAGGCCGAGCCGCCGCGAATCGCCTGGACCTGCGAGAGGCTGAGATCGGTGCGCAGGAACGCGGTGGTGGAGGCGAAGTGGATATCGCCGAACTCCAGGACGGGCAGGCCGTCTTCCTGAATCTGAAGGAACTTGGAGCCGTCGGCCGCCATCGGCAGGCCGCGGATGGTCACGGCGGTCAGGCCGTCGGTGCCGGCGGTCTCGGCGCGGATGCCCGGCATGTTGCCCAGCACTTCGGCGATCGAGCGGGTGCCGATCTTCTGGATCTGGTCCTCGTCGATCGAGCTTGCCGAAATCGCGGAGTCGAGCAGGTCGCGGCCCTTGGCGACACCGGTGGTGAAGGCCTGCTTCTGCGCCTTCGCCGGATCCGAATCGGTCTTTTCGGCAGCAGGCGCGTCCGCGGCCGTGTGCGCCTGCTGGGCGTGTGCCGGCAGCGCGATGGTGGCTGCGGAGAGGGCCAGGGCCAGGCGGAAACGAGTCTTCATTGCAACCCCTTTTGTCTGCATTGTTTCAGGGGGCGCACTGCAGTCGCGCATGTTAAGGCATTGAAACCAATCCACTAGGTACAAGTACGTGTCTGTACCCGACGTTCTGGAAACGTTTGCTCTATTGCCCCGCGATCCCGCCAGCACCCGTCGGGGATCAGTTCGTGCAAAGACTGGAAGATGGCCGGGAGGGGGCGCGGCTGGAGCCGGCTGGCCTCAGCGCTGTCGGCGGGCGAGCAGCTCGAAATAGCTTTCCAGCACCGCGTGGTTCACTCGATCCCACACATAGGCCTGCGCCTTCTCATGTCCTGCCGCCCCAGCCGAGGCGGCGAGCGCCGGATCTTCGATCAGCCGGGCAATCGCGCCGGCATAGGCATCAACGTCGCGGGGCGGCACCAGGAAGCCGTTGACGCCTTCCTCGACCAGGTCGATCGCGCCCGTGGCGCGTGCCGCGACGATCGGTATGCCGCAGGCCATCGCTTCCGAAGTGACGTTGCCGAAGGTCTCCGTCACGGAGGGATTGAACAGCACGTCCATCGAGGCGACCGCGCGGGCGAGATCGTCGCCGCGCTGGAAGCCGGTGAAGATCGCGCCCGGCACATGCTCGGCGAACCATTGGCGGGCGGGGCCTTCGCCGATCACCAGCACTTTGTGCGCCACGCCGCGCTCGCTCAGCCGGTTGCAGACCTGCGCGAAGATATCGAGGCCCTTTTCGAGCACCAGCCGGCCCAGAAAGCCGACCGCGAATTCCTGGTCGCCGATGCCCAGCGACCGGCGCCATTCCAGGCTGCGGCGGGTCGGGTTGAACCGCGCATGGTCCACGCCGCGCGACCAGATGCGGATCGGCGTCGTCACGCCCCAGCCGCGGATGAGTTCGGCGGTGGAGTCGCCGGGCGTCACCACCTGATCGACGCGGTTGTAGAAGCGGGTCAGCAGCTTGATGATCAGCGGGGCGACGAAGCCGAGATGATAATAAGCGGGATAGGTCTCGAACCGCGTGTGGAGCGAGGCGAGGGTCCCGATGCCGCGCGCCCGCGCCCATGTCACCGCACCGTGACCCAGGAACTCGGGCGCGGACACATGCACGATGTTGGGCGCGAAGGCCTCCAGATCGGCGCGGATGCTCTTGGGCAGGCCGGTGGCGAACTTGTACTCGGCACGGCCGCCCGGCAC
>JAPJRE010000312.1 GCA_030824725.1 Sphingomonas sp. | reverse complement strand
GGGGATACTCCGTGGGTGAAGGGGTCAGAGGCCGTGGCGCCGCGCGAACCGCGCGAACAGGCCGGGCCAGGGATGGGGGGCGCCGTCGGGGTCGATCAGGGGCAGGCCATGGCCGCCCTTCTCGAAGACCATCAGCTCGGACGGGATCTTCGCCGCCTGCAGCGCCGAGAACATGATGAGGCTGTTGGCTGGCTGCACCGCGGGATCGTCGGCCGCGTGCGCGACGAGGGTGGGGGGCATGTCGGCCGGCAGGTCGCGCTCGGCGGAGAAGCGGTGGACCTGTGCCTCGCTCGGGCTGGTGCCGAGCAGCTCCTTGCGCGAGCCGCCATGCGCCTCGGGCAAGCGGAGCGTGATCACCGGGAAGAAGAGGCCCAGCGCCACCGGCCGGGCCGAGAGCCGGTCGGCGGCATCGATGGGGGCGTAGGTCGCAAGGCCAGCGCGGCTGCCGAGCCGAGCGGTAAGATGCCCGCCGGCGGAAAAGCCGATCGCGCCGACGCGGGCGGGGTCGATCTTCCACCGGGCGGCACCGGCGCGGATCAGCCGCATCGCGCGCTGCGCATCTTGCAGCGGCGCGTCGGGGCCCGCCGCCCAGCCGTCGTGCGGCAGGCGATAGAGCAGCTCGAACACGGTCGTGCCGCGCTCGGCGAAGTGGCGGGCGATGGCGGAGCCGGTGCGGCCCAGCGCCACCCGGGCATAGCCGCCGCCCGGGATCATCAGCAGCGCCGAACCGTCCGGCCGTTCGGCGGGGACGATGTTGAGCATCGGCGTGGCAACATGCGGCCAGGCGATGTCGTCGGCATCGCCATTGGCCGAGCGCTTGACCCATTCGTCCCGGACGGTGATGCCCTCGCCGCCGGGCGGACGATCGGGCCAGAGCGGCAGCCGCTCGATCGGTGCGGCGCGGGTGGGGAGCGCGGCAGCGGCAGTTGCTGCGGCAGAGGCGGCCAGCAGGGTGCGGCGGGTGATCATTGCAGCTCCTCCGGGCGCTGGGGTGCGGCGACTGTCGCAACGGGCAGACCGCCGCGCACGTTGCGGAGGGCGACCAGCTTCACGTCCTCCAGCGTATTGCCGGTCGCGCCGTCGGAGGTGACGGCGAGCGCGATGCTGTTGGCTCCGCGATGGTTGAGGATGCCTTCCGGCACCGGGAAGACGCGCTGCGGGCCGACATGCGCGATGAACTGCCCCATGTTCCAGCCATTGACGAAGAGCAGCACCCGGTAGCGGGCGCCGGGCGAGCGCGGCCTGGTCGTGTCGCCGAACGCCACGCCGATGGTGGCATCCTGGCCCTTGGGCACGTCGAGCGTGAAGCGGCTGCGGTACCAGATGGTGCCGGGCACCGCAGATGCTGCCGCCTTCCAGCCGTGATCGTCGAAGCCAGGGAGATGCCAGCCCATCCGCTCGCCATATTGGCCGCCGGTGTTGGCGACACCGCGTGCGGGATCGGGCAGGTCCTCGCCGCCCTTGCGGCCCTGGATCTTCCAGGCGACCGGCACGGCGAAGCTGGGGCCGCCCGCGGGTTCGACCGAGGCGAAGACGATACCGCGCGCTTCCTTGTGGAAGTCGTCGGCATCGAGATCCCAGTTATGGCCGTTGTTGCGGACCATCACGGCGAGGACATGCGGCCCGGGCGTCCGCGCGGCAGCGGGCAAGTCGAATTCGGCGACGCCGGTGGTGATCGGGCGCGGCAGACCCCCGGGCAACTCGTGCTGGCCGACCAGCCTGCCGTCGCAGAACAGCTGGAGCATGCCCGATCCGCCTCCGCCATAATGGATGCGGATGCGCTCGGCGGCGGCGCTGCCTTCGAACCGGCCGCGATACCAGGCATCGCCCTCGTGGAAGCCATAGGCGTCCATCAGCATGTTAGGCACGCCATCGGGGCGCGCGGTGATGCTGGCATAGGCGCGGTTGTCGATCGACTGCCAGTCGCGGTCGTCGAAGTCGGGCGCCGCCTCGGGCGTGCCGGGGGCCGAGACCCAGGCCAGCGCCGGCAGCGTGATCGGTGCGGGGCCGGGGAGGGGCGTGGTCGCCTCCAGGCTGCCGGAGGCGGTGCGGGTAGCGGCGACGGGCGCGCCGTTCCACCGAAGGCTGCGGATCGCGGCAGGGGCCCAGACTTCGAGCGGCGTCGGCGCTTCGGTATCGCCGGTGAGCGCGAGCGTCGGGCCGTTCGGTGTCGCCCGGCGGACCAGTGCGGGCCCGCGGACCAGCATGTCCCCCATCCGCCAGAAGCGCGCGCCCTCCGCCTCGGCGCCGATCAGCAGGACGCTGTTCGGCCGACCGCCGCCGGTGATGCGCAGGCGGGTGAGCCCATTGTGAGTGTAAGCGAGCTTCAGATCGCCGCGCGCCGCATCGAAGCTGGAGGTGGCGGCACCTTCCAGCACCTCGACCTTCGGCGCCGAGCTGTAGCGTAGCACCGTTTCGCCCGATTCACCGGCGCGGCCATACAGCAGCAGCAGGTCGCGCCCGTCCTGGCGCAGCGCCGTCTGCAGCTCGGAACTCGAATAGACCAGCCGCTGGCCGCCCAGCGTCACGCCCGCCACCAACCATTTCGCGTCGAAGCCATTGAGCGCCATCGCCCAGCTGTATCGCCCGTCGGGCAGGTCGGCGGTGACGGTGAACCGGTCTTCTGTCTGGCCGTTGGAGGGCTTGTGGGTGACGAGCAGGAATCGCGCGTCGCTCTCCGGGCTCCGGTTATGATAGACTTGGATGCGTTCCGACGAGACCGACACCGGCCCGGCGGGCACCATGCCGGCAAGATCGGGCACACTCTGGATCAGCCCGGCGAGTTGCTTCAGCTCCTCCGCTTTGGGGCGCAGCGCGCGGGTCTCGGCGATGGCCGAGCCATAGTCGTAGCTGGTGAACACCACCGGCGCCGGCAGCCAGCCCCAGCTGGTGCCGCCGAAGCCCATATAGAAGCTCTGAATGGCGATGCCGTTGGCAAGGTTGGTGCCGTAGAACACGCGCTGGAAGCGCTTGCCGCGCTGGATCGCGTTGCATTCATAGCCCCCGTTCGATCCCCAATAGTCGAACCAGCCGCCGCCGAACTCGGCGAGGAAGCCCGGCGTATTCGGCGAGGCCGAGGCACCGCCCTTCGCGCCGCCGGGGCCATAGAAACCCCAGTCGGGCGCCGCCGATCCGCGTGTCGGCTTGCCCGCCACGGTGCAGGTGCCGCCGGGATAGCCGTCGAACGCATAGAGGTCGTTCGGCCCCTCGACCGTCTTCTCGGCGCCGCCGCTCGCCGGCACCCAATAGCCGTTGCGGCCCTGGTCGTTGTGGAACAGCGGGACGGTGATGCCGTCGGCGCGCGCCTTGGCGGCGAGGTGGTCCATGTAGCGGCGCTGCGCCGGGGTGGTCAGCGCCAGTTCGTTCTCGATCTGGTGGAGGATCACGGTGCCATGATGGCCCTTGCCGTCGCCGTTGATCTGGTGGCGCGCGATGATCGCATGGACCTGGGTCAGCCATTCGTCGGCGGCGGCCATATAGTCGGGATCGTCGGTGCGGGCGCGGGCGCGCTGGTTGACCAGCCAGCCGGGGAAGCCGCCGCGGGTCAGCTCGGCATTCACATAGGGGCCGGCGCGGGTGATGACGTAGAGGCCCTCCTCCTCCGCCATGGTGAGCAGCCGGTCGATGTCGCGGATGCCGGAAAAGTCGTAGATGCCGCGCTTCGGGCTGTGGAACCCCCAGTCGAAATAGAAGGCGACGGTGTTGAAGCCGCTCGCCTTCATCTTCTGCAGCACGTCGCGCCAGAGGTCCGGCGAGGGCAGGCGGAAGGCGTGCATCTCGCTCGACCAGATCACGGTGCGCTTGCCGTCGATCATCAGCGAGCGCGCGTCGAACGACACGCGGCCGAAGGTCTGCACCGGCGCGGCGAGGTTGGCCGTCGGCCTGGCCTCCTGCGCGGCGGCGGGGAGGGCGGCGAGCAGCGTCGAGGCGAGCAGCGCGGCGCGGATCATGGCAGATGGAACACTTGGCGGAGCGGCCATTCGAGCGGCTTGTTGTCGTCGGCCACTTCCATCAGCGGTGCCATATGGTCCCACCAGCGGCGCATCACCGAATGGGCGGGCAGCTGGTCGTTGGTCGCATCCTCGGTCAGCTTGAGCACCGCGAACAGCGCGCCGGTCGCTTCGTCGAGGAAGATCGAATAGTCGCGGATGCCGGCATCGTGGAGCAGCGCGGCAAGCTCGGGCCAGATCGCATCATGGCGCGCCTTGTATTCCTCCGCCATGCCGGGCTTGAGCTGCATCCGGAACGCATGTACCCGCATTTCCCCTCCGCGCCACTATGTGGAACTATTATGCAGGATATGGTAGCGATGCGGTGCGTCCGCGTCAAATGCGATCCGCGCATCGGCGGCATCTTCCAGCAGGACGGGCGGGCGCGGATCGGCGTCAGACCGGCGGAGCGAGAGGCGGGCGCCGCGCAGGCCCCGCACATGGCGCGTCCATAGTCCCCAGGCGGGGGTGGGGCCGAACATGCTGGGCTCGGGATAGGCCTCGGCCAGCTCGGGCGGCGCGAGGGGAGGCGGGCCGTCCCACCGCCCCGCGAAGCGCAGATCCACGTCCGACAGCCGCACATCCTCGATCGGGTGCCCGGGCAGCCCGGCGAGGATCGCCGCGAAGCGCGGATCGATGCCCGCGGCGCTGAGCCCGTGGATGCCGATGTCGCGGAGCGCGCCGGGCCGGGTGCCCGCCGGCCCGCGCAGGCGCGCGCCGAGGCGGAGGAAGAGCGGGGCAGTGGTGACCTCGTCCATCACCAGATTTTCGGCACGCACCGCTTCGATCGTGCCGCCGTCTACGCTTTCGATCGCAAGGCCGCGGCTGCGTTCGAAGCGGCAATTGGTGATGGCGATGCGGCGGAAATCGCCATTGCTCTCGGTGCCGAGCTTGATGCGGCCGGTCACCCGGTCGCGATCGGGGGAGAGCTGCTGGGTTCGCCCGCGCGTGCCGTCGAGCAGCGTGCCGAGATCGTAGCCGGAGACCGTGCAGTCCG
>JAPJRE010000311.1 GCA_030824725.1 Sphingomonas sp. | reverse complement strand
GACAATCCACTCATCCCCGCTGTTCAAATTCCCCGAGCCACCTCTCTGCCGTCCGTGGTGCCACGGAAGCTCAGGACGTAATTGGGGCCGCCATCGCCCTGCGTCACATAAAGGCGGGCGCGGAAGCTGCTCTGCGGCGAGGACAGGTCTTCCGCCCGCAGGCCGAGATTGCTGAGGTCGTCGCTGCTGGCGACACGGTAGCCGGCGGGCGGCGCGGTACCGCGACGCCGACATCGCCGAGGAAGACCCGATGCCGGTGGGTCGCGATAGCTGGTCCGCTACCGACATCATGTTCGTGGTTCCTCGCCGAAGGCCGTCGGACTCCGGATGCCATCGCGTCCGGCGCCCGTCGCCCCGGCGCGCCACTAAACGGCCGCGTCCCCTTGCGGCATGCAGACCGCGCCATGTGAAGGACCGCCTTTGCCAAGCGCCAGCAGTGCGTCAGCCGCCCTGCACCGCCGGCCGCTGTTCACCTACGAGCGCCCGCGCCTTTTCCTGCGCGGTCAGCACCAGCTCGGCGGCCAGCAGCGCCTGGGACTGGTTCTGCGCGACCTCGGTGCGATGGACCACGTCGGTCACGAATTGCGGGCCGAAGGGCAGCGGCACCCTGCTGCAATCGATGTGGTGCGTGCCCTTACGATCGGCGAGGAACAGGTGATTGCCCCCCGGCCGGCCCTGAATGTCGACGTACTTGCGCAGCTCGATATATCCCTCGGTACCGAGGATGAAGACGCGGCCGTCGCCCCAGGTCGGTAGCCCGTCGGGGGTGTACCAGTCGACCCGGACATAGCCGGTGCCGCCATTGCCGGTCATCATCATGTCGCCGAAATCCTGGAATTTCGGATGGGCCGGCGTGGCGAAATTGCCCACCTGCGAGGCGACCACCTGCGCCTCCGTGGAGCCGGTGTAGAAGACGAACTGGTCGGCCTGGTGGCTGCCGATATCGGTGAGGATGCCGCCATAGTTCGCCACGTCCCAGAACCATTCGGGGCGGCTGGGCGCGCTCACCCGGTGCGGGGCGATGTTGATCGTCTGCACCACGCGGCCGATCGCGCCGGCATGGACCAGCTCGCCCGCCTTCACCGCGGCGCGCACCTCGAGCCGCTCGGAATACATGATGGCGAACTTGCGCCTGGTCTCGGCGATGGTGCGGCGCACCTCGGCGAGCTGTGCGAGGCTGGTGATACCGGGCTTGTCCGAGAGGAAATCCTTGCCCGCCCGCATCACCCGCACGCCGAGCGGCGCGCGAAGATTGGGGATCGAGGCACTGGCGACCACCTGGACGCTCTTGTCGTCGAGGATCTCGGCCTCGCTGCGCGCCACCTTCACGTCGCCATAGCGGGCGCGGAAGGGGACGAGCTGCCTGGGGTCGCTCGCATGCACCGCCACCAGCGTGCCGCCGCCGCGGATCAGCGCATCGGTCATCGCATAGATGTGCGAATGGTCGAGCCCGATCACGGCGAAGCGGATGCGGTCCTTGGCGCTCGGATCGGGTCCGGTCGGTGCCGCATTGGCGGAGACGCCGTTGCCCTGCGCGGTCGATTGCGCACGCGCCGTGCCGGCGAGCCCGGCACCGATAAGGCCGGCGCTGGCGAGGAGCAGGCGGCGGTCGATCATGTCCATGATGGTGTCCCTTGGGGAGAAGGTCAGAAGGTGACGAGGTCGGTCGGCCAGGCGAGCGCCTTGCCCTGGTCGATCGCCTGTTCGCCGAGCAGCGAGGCGACGCTGGCATAATAGGCCTGGGCGAGCAGCCCGGGCACTTCCCTGCCGCTGCGCACCGCTTCGCCGAAGCCCTCGAACTGGAGCATCGTCTCGTCATATTCGCCCCAGCCGAGCGAATCGCCGGGGGTGGTGACCGGGAGTTCGGGGAACCAGGTCGCACCGCCGATCGGCACCGTGTTCTTGCGCCCGGCCTGCACGTCGGCGCGCATGCGGGCGAGCGCGGGGACGGCACCGGGCTGGACTTCCTGATAGATTCGGCCGAGCTCGGGCTCGATCGTGCCCTTGCTCCCCTGGATCTGCTCCTCGCAGCCATAGCGGGCATTGTTGAGCATCGAGGAGTAGATCACCTTCCGCCCGTCCGAATAATCGTAGATCAGCGCGACCTGGTCGTAGACGTCGCGGCCGTCCTTCCAGAAGCAGATGCTGCCGGAGCCCATCACCCGCGTGGGCAGCCCGCCCATGAACCAGTTGGCGACCTGGAGCTGGTGCGTCGCCAGCTCGGTCATCAGCCCGGCGGAGCGGTCGCGGTAGAGCCGCCAGTTGATCTCGCGCTCGGTGCCGCCGGGCGGGATCTGGCGGCGCCAGCTTCGATTGCGGTGCCAGCTGGCGCGGATCTGGGTGATGTTGCCGATCTCGCCTGCCTGGGCGCGCTTGAGCGCGTTGAGATAGGTCGGGTTGAACAGCCGCTGATGGCCGATCTGGAGGATCTTGCCGCGTGCACGGGCGCGGGTCACCATCGCGCTGCAATCGGCGATCGTCCGCGCCATCGCCTTCTCGCAGAACACGGGATAGCCCGCATCGAGCGCGTCGATCGTGTGGCGGGCATGGAGATCGAGTGGGGTGGCGATCACCACCGCGTCGATCTGCTTCGATTCCAGCATCTTGCGATGATCGGTGAAGATCGGCGTATTCGCTGGCACATAGGCGCGCGCCTTGGCCATGTGCGGCTCAAAATTGTCGCACAGCGCGGCGACGGTGCAGTTGCGCGTCTTGTTGAGATTCTGGATCAGCGTGCGGCCGCGATCGCCCGTGCCGATCACGCCGATGCGGACGCGCGGGCCCTTGGCGATGTCCTCGGCGGCACGGGCCGCCCAGGGTGCGGCGGCGCCCATCCCCACGCCCGCGGAGGCGAGTAGCACGCGATCGAGGAAGGTGCGGCGGGAAAGCGCGAAATCGTCGTCGGTCATGCGGTAGGTTCCAGTGCTCGCTCGGCGCCGAAGGGCGCGGCATGGGAAAAGTGGAAGCGGCGTTCGGGGACGGCGGCGCGCAGCCGGGCGCGTGTGGTAAAATCGGCGACGAGCAGGGCGGTGCTGAGTGCCTCGGCCTCCGCACCGGTCGCGGCGACCGCGACGGCGGTGGCGGGCATGGTGACGATCGCGCCGTCGGTCGGCCGGATCATCGCCGCGCGACCCGGCTTGGAAGCGCCCACGCCGATGGTCGACGATACCGACAGCGAGCCATCCTGTAATTCGAGTTCGACCAGCCATGCCCCCTCATCCTCGGGGTGCGGCACGGCGAGCGGCCAGCCGCCGCCGAGGGGGTGCTGGCCGAGCACCGCGATCGAGCTTTCACCGGCCGAAAGCAGTGCCGAGGCGACCCCCATCGCACGCAGGGCAGTGACCGCCCGGTCAAGCGCATAGCCCTTGCCGAAGCCGCCGAAGTCGAGCGTCAGCGGGTGGGTTGTCGAGACGCGGCGGCTGGAGCGGTCGATCGTGAGCGAAGACCAGTGGCCTAGGCTGGGGTCGAACAACCCTTCGGTCTGGCGCCAAAGCGCATCCACCTGGACCAGCGCGGCGAACAACAGCCGGTCCTCCACCACCGCGCTTCCGCCGCTGGAGAGCGCGTCGTTGAGCGCCGTGGCGGGCGAGGGGCGGTGGATGGTCAGCGCGTCTTCCACCGAGAGGATCGCAGCCTTGCCGGCGGCGAGCGCGGCGGGATCGTTGCAGCCGAACAGGTGCAGTTCGACCCGCGTACCCATGGCGGCGAACCGCGCCACGCTCGCCGCCACACCCGTCATCTCAGCCGCGCACCTCCCAGCCGGGCTCATAGTCGACCGCCCAGAGCTTCAGCGCGGCGGCTTCCTTCGGCTTGCCGGTGGCGGGATCGACGGTGATCGCGCCGTTGGTGCGATAGGCCATGTTGCCGAGGTGGCAAAGCGTGGTGCTGATATGCCCCTCCTGGATCGGCGAGTGCAGCGCCGTCTCGGAGCCGCGGACCACGCCGAGGAAGTTGGCGGCGTGGTAGACGTCGAGTGCGCCTTCGCCGACGGTGCCGGTCGTCTCCGATTCCGCCGGTGCCTTCACTTCGCGCAGCTTCTTGCCGGCCAAGTCGTACAGCTCGAAGCCGTTGCGATCGACCACTGCCGAGCCCTTGGTGCCGAGCAGCAGCGTGCCCCGACCGCGACCATAGCGAAGCATGCCGTTGCAGCTTTCGCCGTCCCAGCGGATCGTGCGGCCGCCGTCGAAGCCGAGGTTGAGCGCGAGCGAATCGTACATTTCCCAGTCGTCGCCCCGGTAGAAGCGGCGGGCGCCGCGCGCGGTGACGGTGCTGGGGTAGGTCACCCCCATCAGCCAGCGGGCGATGTCGAGCTCGTGCATCGCGTTGTTGCAGATCTCGCCGGTGCCGTATTGCCAGAACCAGTGCCAGTTATAGTGGACGAGGTTCGAGCGGTACGGCCCGCGCGGCCGCGGCCCCTGCCACATGGCCCAGTCGAGATTGGCGGGCGGCGGCACGATATGGCCCTTGCCGATCGACTTGCGGTTGTTCGCGTACCAGGTCTGCGCCTCGTAGACGTCGCCAAGTTCGCCGGCGCGGATCAGGTCGAGCAGCTGCCGGGTCTCGACGCTCGATCGCTGCTGGTTGCCGACCTGCAGCACCCGGCCGGTGCGCTTCTGCGCGGCGATCAGCGCTTCGCCCTCGGCGGGCGAGATGCCGATCGGCTTTTCGATATAGACGTTGCGGCCCGCGTTCATCGCGTCGATCGCAACCTTGGCATGCCAGTGATCGGGCGTCGCGACGGTGATGACGTCCACCGCCTTGGTATCGAGCAGCCGACGGTAATCGCCGGTGGTCTCGACCTTGTTGCCGTGCCGCTGGGCGAACTCGCCGGCGCGCTTGGCGAGCACTGCGGAGTCGACGTCCGCGAAATGGGTGACCTGGACATTGGGCTGCTTGGCGAAGGCGCTCATATGCGCCTGGCCGCGGCCGTTGACGCCGACGATGCCGACGCGGATGCGATCGTTCGCCCCCAGGATGCGCGCATAGCTGCGCGCGCTGATCGCCAGTGCGCCGGTTGCGGCGGCGCCCTTCATCATCGTTCGAC
>JAPJRE010000011.1 GCA_030824725.1 Sphingomonas sp. | reverse complement strand
GCTCACCACCATGGGACTCGCCGCCAAGAACGCGATCCTGATGATCGAGTTTGCCGAACAGGCCGAGAAGCAGGGCAAGCGGGTGATCGAAGCGGCGCTGGATGCCGCCCGCATCCGTCTCCGTCCGATCCTGATGACCAGCCTCGCCTTCATCTTCGGGGTGCTGCCGCTAGCGATCTCGACGGGCGCCGGCGCCAACAGCCGCATCGCGATCGGCACCTCGGTGATCGGCGGGATGCTCACCGCGACGATCCTCGCCATCTTCTACATCCCGCTGTTCTTCGTGCTCGTCCGCCGCGGCGTGCGCGACGGCCTGGCCGCGCTGCGCAACCGCCGCCATCGCAATACCCCGGAGGCCCAGGCATGAAGCGCGCGCTGACCCTCCTCACCACCGCAGCACTTGCCGGCTGCTCGATGGCGCCCAGGGACGTGCGCCCGGCCTCCCCGGTGCCGCCGAGTTGGCCGGTGGGCGATTCCTACCTCCGCGAGAGCGAGGCGAGCCTGCCCGCGCTCACCTGGCGCGACGTGTTCGGCGACGCGCGGCTCCAGACGCTGATCGAGCAGGCGCTCGCCAACAATCGCGACCTGCGCGTGGCGGCGGCGAACATCGCCGCGGCGCGCGCGCAGTACCAGATCCAGCGCGGCGCGCAGCTGCCCCAGGTGGATGCCAGCCTCGGCATCACCGAGCGGCGCGGCAATGTCACCAATGTCGGCAACGGGCTCGGCAACGGCACCGGGAACACCGGCAACACCGGGGGGAATGTCGGCAATGCCGGCGGCGGCCTCCGCACCAATTATTCGACCCAGCTGGGCATCACCGGTTTCGAACTCGACCTGTTCGGTCGACTCGCCTCGCTCACCCGGGCGCAGCAGGACACCTATTTCGCCACCGAAGCCGGCGCGCGCGCGACGCGGCTGACGCTGGTCGGCGACGTCGCGACGGCCTGGCTCACCTATGCCTCGGACGCGAGCCTGCTGGCAGTGGCGCAGCAGACCGCCAAGAGCGCCGAGGAAAGCGTTCGCCTCACCCGCGCCCGGCTCGAGGGCGGCGTCGCCCCACGCACCGATCTGCGACAGGCCGAACAGACGCTCGCGGCCGCGCAGAACGACGTCGCCCGCCAGACCACCGCGCTGGCGCAGGACGTCAACGCGTTACGGCTGCTCGCCGGTTCGGAGATCGATCCGGCATTGCTCCCCACCTCGATCGAGCAGGCCGCCCCCACCATCGCGGTGGTTCCGGCAGGGCTCGATTCGGGCATCCTGCTGCGCCGGCCCGACGTGGTGCAGGCCGAGTACCAGCTGCGTTCCGCCAACGCGCAGATCGGTGCGGCGCGCGCCGCGCTGTTCCCGCGGATCAGCCTGACGAGCGTGCTCGGCTTTGCCAGCACCGCGCTGACCAGCCTGTTCGACGGCGACGCCTTCACCTGGCAGGCGGGCGGCACCGGCAGCTATTCGATCTTCCGCGGCGGCGCGGGCCGCGCCAATGTGCGGCTGACGGAAGCGCAGCAGCAGGCCCAGCTCGCCAACTACGAGCGGGCGATCCAGACCGCCTTTCGCGACGTCGCCAATGCGCTGGCGGTGCGCGGCACGATCGACGCGCAGCTCCGCGCGACCCAGCTGCAGGCGGAGGCGGCCGCCGACACCTATCGGCTGAGCGAGGCACGCTATCGCGGCGGGATCGATACCTTCCTGCAGAGCCTGATTTCGCAGCGCTCGCTCTATGCGGCGCAGCAGCAGCTGGTGACGGTGCAGCTCACCGCCGCGACCAACCGGGTGAATCTCTACCGCGCGCTCGGCGGCGATTCGCAGCTGGAGGTAACGCGGCAAGGGCCGCAGCCGGTGAACGCGCAAGGAACTGGGGGCAGCACAGGCGGTTGACCGCATGCCCCTGCTTGTGGCAGGCGCTTCCGCAGCGGGCGGGTATAGCACAATGGTAGTGCAGCAGCCTTCCAAGCTGGCAAGAAGCGCAGAAATGCGCCACTTCCAGCGCAAAACAGCTTAGCAAATTGCGCATCTTGCTCAGTAGCTTACAAATCGTCAGCAAAACAAATATCCGCGTCTGAAGGCGCGTGTTTACTGCCCAGATCGAAGCGCCTCCGCCCGCGCCATCTCCGGGGTAAGCCCGGTCCACTCCGGCACCTCCGGCAGCTTCACGCCGCGACCGAGCCCCATGATGTTCGTCCAGCTCCATTTGCACACCAGCGCCGGGCGCTGGCCACAGTCTCTGCAGCGCAGCCGCCGCTCGGCATCGTCTAGCGTCGCCGCTGGACCGAATCGCGCCGCCAGCCGCTCGGGGCTGAACTGGACGACGCGCTTGCACCCGCAGCGGGTGAGGATGGCGATCTCGGTGCCCAGCAGGGCGGCAATGGGGCGCATGCCGGGAACATGAGCAGAACAAACGCCCCCTGTCGAGCTATCGACTCGCCCCGCCGATCTCATTCCCCGCCGGCACCACGCTGGTCTTCGTCCCGATGAAGAAAGCCGGTGCGACATTGCCCTCTACCACCGCGGGCCCGCCGACACGGATCCACGGCGTCGGGATGTTCGCGCCGGCCACGACGCGGTTGTAGCGGATCGCCACGTTCTTGGGCGTGCCCGTGATGCTGATCGCGTGCCACCAGGTTTGCAGGAACAGGTTGCCGGTGATCTCGATATTCTCGTAGCCGCCGACCTGATCCTCGTCGCCGAAGAACACCCCCTGCGATTCATTGCCGGGCGCGTTGCTCACCTCGTTGCTGATGATGCGCACATTCTTGCAGCCTGACTTCTGCCGCGTTGTCCAGCACTGCACGAAATCGGGGTGCAGGCCCGCATTGGTGCGGAAGTCGTGTACGACGTTCCAGTCGATCACCACGCCGTCACAGCCGGGGATCTCGATCGCGTCGGAGCCGATAAAGCCGATGTCGTTCCCGCTGATGCGGACGTTACGCCCACCGTTCACCGCGATGCCGGCATTCACCTCCACCAGGCGAGAGTTGCGCACCGTGAAGCCGTTGACGCCCACCGCAGAGATGCCGTTGCCGTCGGGCCTCACGTTCCCGTCGATCTTACCATGCACGACGATGCGGTCGAACACGATCGCGCCGCCGCCATTGACCCGGACCATCTGCGTCGCGTTGCTCTCGCCGGGCTTGGTCACATAGCTGACCTCGATGTCGGTGAAGGTCAGGCCGCTCGAGCCGGTAAGCACCAGCCGCGAGAACACCGCCGGCCGCGCGGGATCGGCGCTGCGAATGGTCACCGGCGTGTCGAAACTGCGGCCCGCGATCGCGATCACGCCGCACGGGCCGGCCGGAAGCGTGATCGTGTCGCCCGCCTTGGCCTTGGCAAGCGCTGCAGGCAGGTCGGCGCAGGAAGCCAGCGCAATGCTGGCGATCATCATAAGCATACTGGATCTCCTTGCGCGTCAGAACGCGGTCACAAATGATTAGGCGTAGCAGCCGACAGCGCCGCGATTCCGCGGGTTGCCGTCGAGATCGACCGGGAAGAACTCATCGATTGCCAGGCCGATGGCAGGACTACCGGACTGCAGACGATAGTTGCCGCCCGTGGTGCCCGCCGCAGCGCCCGTAGGCCCGCGATTGTCCACAAACAGCGGGTTGATCATCCCAGCTTCACCGGAGTTCTCCGTAACGACTGAGTTCCTGCCGTCGTAGTCGTGCAGGAAGGCCGTCCGCGAGCAGACGAGATTGGAGCGGACGCCGCAGCCGTTCGCATACTGCCAGTTACCTTGGCGCGTCCCGTCCGACATGAAGATGTCCCCCTTGGTCGCAAGCCTGCTCATGATCAGGTTATTCGCGTGCAGGATGATTTTATGCGTGCGGGGCGTGGTGCCGTTCTCGTCATAGAACATATTGTTCCGGTTGATGTCGTCCGCACCCGGAACCGTGTTGTTCACGAACACCGTGTTGTACGTGTTCACGACATCACGGTCGCCAGAGATGCGGAACATCGTATCTGCCGAGTTGGCGAGGCCGACCACCTCGTTTTGCGCGATGATGACGCCCGAGCAAGGCGAACTGTCCGGGTTATTGTTGATCAGGCCACCGACGAGGTTAACCGGGCAGCTTGCGAACCGATTGAACATGACCATGGCGCCGTTGACGTACTTGGACGACGTGATGCCGAGAGTGCCCGTACTGGTCCAGTTGCACCCCACCATGAGCGTGCCATCGGTCAACAGGCCCAGCGAGCCGCTGCACCCGATGAAGCTATAGGACACGGCGGTGTTGCTGATGAGCGTAGAGGAACCGACGTTCGAGAACGTCACATTGCGGAAGAAAAGATCAGCCTGCGTCGCCGTTGCCGATGCGACCGCTCCGTTATCAAACGTGCAGTCGGAGAAGTGGAATACCGCACGCGTGCCCGCAGTCGCAGTCACACCGCTAAACGAATTGGCGCTGCGCGTGATCGCAAACCCGCGAACGGAAATCGCACCGCCGCCCGAAATACCGGAGGGGCTTCCGATGCGAGGCGTGAACCCGCCAAACGCCCACGGCTGTAGTCCAGACGTGCGCGGATCTTTGGCCAGGACGATGCCAGCGGCAACGCAATTCGCCGTCGTGCTGCCCGTCGTGCCGTAGGTGGTGCTATCGGCCTTCAGGTAGAAGATGACGCCGTCGATCTGGCCATAGGCTGCGATCGCCTTGGAGCGGGCAGTCTGCCAGCTATCGCACGGCGCCGCGTATGCTGCCGCGTCGTCGGTGCTGACAATGCCCCCAGTGGTGCCGCTAACGGTCGAGACGTAGACGACGCGCGGGGCGGCAAGCTGGGCCGTGTTGCGCAGGAAGTAACGCGGCGAAAACCGATACGGATCGGTTTCGTCCGCAGTGCTGCGAATGCTGGCCGACGTGCCAACCCTCGGCTTGACAACGGCGTCAAGCTGGATGCGCGCCGAGTCACCATTAGCCAGCGTGGAAATGTCCAGCGTGCCGCTGTAGACGCACATGTAGATGCCATTGCCCAGCGTGAACGAGCTAACGGTGCTGACCCGCTGCGTGACCGAGGTCGTGCCATCGGAGGCGGTCACCTCGACGCAGGCGACGCCATTCCGATGGAATGCGACCATCCGCCATTCGAGGCTGTCCCCGACGACAATCCGGTCCTCCATCAGCCAGTTTGCGGTAGGCTTCGGGCTCGCCTCGGTGCTGTTGTTCGTCTTCCCGGCAACGGTGTCCGAGGAATAAAGCGGATCGTCAAACGCAACTCGGTTGTCGGTCGATTTGCTCGCCTGATTGGGATACGGCTGCCGGAGCCAGAAGGTGCCATAGCGCGTCTCGTCGAACGTAACGAGGCTGCCCGAGCTGTTGTATCCTTGCCGCGATACGGTGAACGACTGCGGAGTGCTGAGAGACGGCGTGGTTTCCCACAAGCCATACCAGCCGTCAGCTGCAACCGACGTAAACGGCGCAGGGGTGGGCGTCGGGGTCGGCGTAGGATCTCCGCCGATCGGGACATGCCCGGGCACGCGCGCGCCGACCCCCAGCGAAACCGCGATCGCAGCGACGCTGACCGGCACGATCACGCGCCGCATCCGCTTGGAGAAGCCATCCTCCACCACGATCTCGGTCGGCGTCGCGGCGCTGAGCGCGCCGCCCACGTTCAGCGCCGCGTAGTCAGCCGAGTTGACCGGCGCCGCCGCGCCGGAGCGGACCATTGCGGAGGCAAGGCTATCGTTGATCGACAGGCGCTGCGGTTCGCGTTCCGGGAACCGCTGGTCCCAGAGCAGGATGTCTTTCATTGGAGCTTTATCCTTGGCGGGAAGAGGGGAGCGCGCTCAGCGCGGCTGCGCGGCGTCGCAGAGGGCTTCCGCTACGCGGGGCTTCGGCGTCATGCCGGCGGCGTGCTGGGCCATCAGGTCGGACCTCGCCGCGAACTTCACATATTCGCAAAGCTTGGCGGCGAGGATCAGCGAGGCGGGCCGCGCGTCGTCGGGCGGCGGTGGAAGCTGCGCCGGCGGCTGTAGCGCCAGCACGTCGTCCGGCTTTATCGATCGCTCGACGTGGATCACCGGCACCTCGACGGTCTCCGTGCGGGTGATGACGCGCGGCGTGCAGGCGGCGAGCGCCAGGGCGGAAATCATGGCCAGGCGCTTCATGCCCAGCCCTCCGGCCACGCTGGCAGGGGGACCGTCTGGCCTACCAGCGCGTGGGTGCAGTCGCCGAGGAACTGGATTTTGCCGTCGGTCACGAAGGAGTGGCACACAGCTGGCGGCGCGCGATCTCCGTCTCCACGATCCTGCCCGGCATCGGGTCCGTTGTATTGAACGAGCACCGAGGGGGTAAACGTCGGGGCGTCTGCGTTGCCGTTGTAGCCCCAGCCGTTCGGTTCTGTTCGGATGGAGTGCGAGGTGTTGCAGCCGGGGCACCAGAACCGAAGGCCCTTCTGGCCGGCTCCAACCCAATCGCGCAACAATGCTGAAATCTGGCTCATTTCCACACCTCCTTGAGCGCGGTGGGCAGTTTGCAGTCACCGGGCTCCTGCGGCTCGGCAGCGGCGACGACGAGGCGATCGATCACGGACTGGCGGGCGCGATCTTCGGCGACGAGGCCCGCAGCCTGCCGCGTGAACTCGGCCTGCCGCTCGGCGTCGTTCTTCGCTGCGGCGAGCGCCGAGGCCTTGGCCTTGTTGAGCCCGGCCCGCAGCCGGGCGATGCCGCTGCCAAGCTCGCGGATCTGCGCAGGCACATCGCGCTTGTTCAGGCGCGGATTGGCCGCAGCGTCCTGCGTCGCGACCAGGACTTCGCCGCCCCAGGCGTTGAGGGCGTCGATCTTGGACTGCTTGCCCGCCAGCCCCCACCACAGGAGCAGGATCGTCAGCAGCAGGAACGGCGTCGACCACCAGAGGCGTTGCAGCACGGCCTTGGCGACGGTGATGGCGGCGATCATTGGCGCACCTCGCATTTCGCGCGATCGACATTGCCGATCCGGTGAGCGAGCCATCCTTTCAGGAACACCCGCGACTTCGGCCGCACCTGCACCAGCCGCAGATATTCGGCGCGCTGGCGGCTATCGAGCGCATCGAGCATCGTGCGGCAAAGCTTCGCCGCGCCGATGCGGGGCTGGCAGGCGCGATAGGCCGCGATCGTCGCGGCGCCCACCTTGCCGTCGATCGGCAGCTTGCTGCCGCACGTGGCGTTGATCGATGCCTGGAACCAGGCCGAGGGTCTGGACGGCCCCATGTTCACCGCCGTGTCGAACAGTTCGCTCGTCACCGCCGCATCCATTTCGGCAAGCGGGGCGTATCCGGGCGCGACCAGATAGGACTGGTAATAGATGCTGTCCGCCACCTCGCGCGGCAGCGCCCGCATCGGCCCGGTATAGCCGTGCTGCGCCGCCGTCCGCTTGGTGATCCCCATGTTGGTCTCGCCGCCGGGATCGCTGCTATGGTTCACATAGCCGCCCTCCAGGGCGATGGTCGCGGCGATGATGCCCGCGATCAGCGCGGTTACGCCCGCCTTCCGCTTGGGAGCCTTGGCTTCACGCATCGGACTTCCCCTGCTTGTACAGCCGCACGATGATCGGGAGCGCCGTCACCAGAACGGGAAGCCAGGTCGGCGCGGTCGCGCGGATCTCGGCCGGCAGCTGGTCCCATAGCTCCTTGGCGAAGTCGGGCGACGCCACCAGGATCGCGGTGAGGATGCCGCCCAGCGCCGCCAGCCGGACGGACGCCCATTTCCATGCGTCGCGCCAGTCGTCGACAAGGCGCGCGGCAACGGCGCTGCGCCAGCGGCGCAGACGTTCGATATTCATCGTGCTTCTCCCTTTGGTGCGCCCGCAGGCGCGCGTTCAGTTCTGGCGATGCTCCAGGCGATCGACGCGCAGCGTGGCATCCACCTGCACCCGCTCCACCGCCTTCAGCCGGTCTTCCTGGTCCTTGCGGACCTCCTCCAGCCGCTCCACGCGGCTCTCCAGCATCGCCAGCCGCTTCTCACTGGCGGCGCCCTCGGCCTGGAAGGATCGGGCGCTGCCGATCACCCCAAGCCCCAGCCCCAGCACCGCGATCATGTTCTGCGGCGTCAGCCAGTCATTCCGCCTCGTCGGGGGCGCGCTCATCGGGGCGGGTCCACACGCTCGCGACGCGGGCGAGCAGCCATCGCAGGGCGAGCGCGCCACCCACCAGCAGGGCGAAGCCAAATGTATCCACACCAGCCCCCCAACAGCCCGAGTTGCCCCCACGCGACCGCCGTCAGCTGGTCGTAATAGCGCAGGATGTCCGCGCAGCTGCGCCACCAGCACCAGGCATAGCCCAGGTGCATGCAGATCTGCGCGCAATAGGCGGTGCCCAGCGCCGCCTGCCAGCGGCCCGCCGGCCGCGTCAGCACCGCCGCCCCCGCCGCCACGTCCAGCATCAGCGAGAACCACCACGGATCGGCCACCCCGGTCAGGATTACGAAGGACGATCCCAGCAGCCAGTTGGCGATCACGATCGCCATGCACCGGCCCAGCCGCACCGTGTCGTCGGAAGGCTCGAACCGGCAGAGGATCCACACCGCGCCCGCGGTGAGCGAGAGGCCAAGCCCATAGGCCAGGAACGGGTCCATCGCGGTTTACTTCGGCTTCTTGGGCGGCGGGGTGCCGCCCGAATCGTCCTCCGGGATCGTCGGCGCCGCCGCCGGCACCGCGCCGGGTTCGGCGGGCGGCGTATCGGCAGGGCAGGTTTTCGGTTTGGGCCTGCGCATCGTCTGCTCCTTTCGTCAGGGTGCCGGCGTCGGCCAGCCGGCGTCGATATCGACCGCTTCCAGTTCCTCGGCCGTAGCCGCCGCCTCGATCGCGACGAGCAACCCGCGCCGCCGCGCCTCGATCGCCGAACCGATGGCCACCCAGGCATCGGCCTGGGCGATCACCACCAGCGCCAGCGCATCGATCGTCATCCCCACCGCCGCCGCCTCGGCCGCGAGGAAGGGCGCGCTGGCGGGCGCGTCGCCGGCAGCCCATGCGCGCGCCTCGGCTTCCTTGCGCGTATAGGTGATCGCCTGCCCGCTGCCGGGGGTGAGGAACTGGTTCCGCAGCGCCTCGGCACGATTGCACACGCTCGCGCGCCGCGCCGCCTTGGCATCGGCCAGCCGGTCCACCGTGCGGAAGGCGCGCGCCGCCACGTCCCACTCGGCGGCACCCGCAAGGAAGCCCGCCGGCACGTCCACCGCCTCCAGGCCGTTGCATTCGGGCACCGGCTCATTGGGCGCGGAGACGCGCACCAGCTCGCCCGATGCATCCACCCAGCCGATCAATTCACATGCTCCACGATCAGGTTCAGCGCATAGCTGGCGCCGCCGGAAATTGCCGGCCCGCTGCGCTGCCGCGTTACCGAGATGGTGACCGGCCCCGAGGCAGGATTGCTGAACAGCTGCCCCGCCCACGCCGCCACCCCGTCGCTGATCAACGCGCCATCGGCATCGATCGAGACCGAGCCCGTCGCGATGGTGCTGCCGGCCACCTTCAGGCGCAGCGTGGCGATCGAGATCTGCGAACCCTGCCCCACCACGTTGTTCAGCCCGCCGCTGATCTTCAATTGCCCGCCCGCCGGCAGGGTGATGCTGGCGGTGGCGATCGTCGTCTCGGTGGTGCCGCTTCCCGGGATCGTGTCCGATGCCGCCAGCGTCGTGCGAACCGTCGTGGCGTCCTGCCCGTTCTGCACCGCCAGCACCGGCGCGGACCAGTCGCCCGAGGCGATCGAGGCCGTGGCCCCCGTGCTGCTGGCGAAGGCCTGGCTGGTATAGACCGGGTCGGATCCCGCCGGGATGCTGACGCTCCAGCCGTTGTTCAGCCCCGCCAGCGCCTTTGCGGCGAAGGTGTAGGTTGCCGTGGCGCTGGGAACGGCGGGGGCAGACGCCGCGCGCTGGTAGATCGTCAGCTGCGCCGTCGAGGTGCCCGGCGCACCGTTCGCTCCAGTCGAACCGGCCTTGACCGCCGTGACGCTGATCTTGTCGCTGATCGCCGCGCCGTCCGTCAGCGACGCGGTGACGATCACGCCGCTGGTGCTGCCGCGCGCCGCGGCGAAGGCCGCCTCGGTCATCGTCACGCTGTCGCCCGATGCTGCCGAGAGATAGGAAACCGATACCGGCGTGCCGGTCGCATCCGCGAGCGTCCAGTAGACGGTCGCAGCGGTGTTCTGCTTGTTGGTCGTGAAGGTTGTCGTCTGTGTCGTTGGGTCCGGCGCACCGGCGGCGTCGTAGGCGATGGTCTGGCGATCGGACAGGACCACCAGCGTTTTGGCGTTCGCCCCTGCCGCACCAGCGCCACCCTGCTGCGCAAGCACCGTCCACCAAGCATTGCTCGCGGTTGGCGGCGTGGGCGGTGCGTTGCCGCTGCCCGGCGCCGCGCCGCTCTGATACCGCCAGCTTGCGCCTGCATATTGGACAATGGCACCGGGCCGATAATAGGCAGACGGGTCATAGGCGCCACGGTCCTCCAGCGGGTCGGCGAAGGCGATGTCAGCGAGCTGGTGCACCGTCCAGGCGCGCTCGGCCGTCAGCGCGATCCTGGCGAAGGGCGCCGCGACTTCCATCTGCTCGACGCTGCGCACGGGCGGCAGCGCCGTCCCATCCGCCGCCAGCGTTATCGATGCCGTGCCGATCGCCACCGGCACCACGAACAGCTGGCCGGTCCAGCTTACCCCGGCCACCGCGTTGACGCTGGCGGCGATCGACTGGATCACCTGCCGGGCAGTGGCCTGCTGATCGAGGTAGAGCGAAAGGTTGTAGGGCCGGGCCGCATCCAGCGCGTTGAGCGATGCGTCATGAATCTTGCCTGCGCCGCCCGAAAGGATGGCAAGGCGGCGGATCAGCTGGCCCGGCTTGCGCGCCCAGCCGTCCGTTCCGGCCGCATCGCCCTGGAGCAGGAAGGTAACCTGCCCGTTCGTCGGCGCGCCGAAGCGTACCAGCCCCTGCGCGTTGCACGTCGCCCAAGCCCCGGCCGGGATGGTCGCAGCCACCAGCGCCGCATAGGTCGAATAGTTGCCGATCGACGCGCCGAACCGCGCCAGCCGCTCGAGCGCCGCCTCAAACCCCTGCACCGCGCCATAGGCGGAGACCTGAAAAACGTTGTTCACGCTGTCGATCAGCTTGCCGGGCACATAGCGCGGCGCGCCCAGCGCGAGCGGCTTGGGCGTGCCTTTCAGCCCCGCCGGCCCCTCCATGCCAGTTGTGCCCGCGTAGGTGGCGAGCAGGGGCCTATCGAGCCAGCTGTCATCCACCTTGATGTTGATCTCTGCCTGTCCGTTCGCCAGCTTGGGCTGGGCCGTCGCGCGACCATCAAAGATCGGCGCCGCGGCGATGTCGGTCCACACCCGCACCCGCGCATCGGCGATCGCGTAGCGGCCGAAGTTCGGCCACACCTCTACCTGCAGGCCGAACGAGGTGGTGGGAGCGCTGATCTCGCCGCCGAACGCGCCGTCGAACAGGTCATATCGCAGCACAGGTGCTTTCGCAATCATCGGCCACCATGTGCCTCCGGCGACCAAACAGACGGCGGGATCGTCCATGTTGCTGGCGCGCAGCGTCACCGCGCCGCCCGCGACCGGATCGTAGGCGTCGATCTGGACCCAGACTGGCATCAGATGACCCCTAGCAGGTTGACCCGCCATTCCCAGGCGGCTGCAGTTCTCCAGGTGTTCGATAGATCACCCACTAGAGGACCGAAATGGCAGCGGGTCTGACGCATCGGGTCCGGGACCGGGTTGACGCACAGCGCTAGGCACTCGGTATTGCCGGCATATTCCAGCAGCGTCATCGCCGCCCCTTCGGCTTCCGGCTTGGTTTGGGACGGGAAGTTGAGCGATACCGTGCGCAGCTTCCTGCCCCGATGCCGCAGCAGCACGCCGCGCGCGCTGACGTCCATGTTCCCTAGGTCACGCACGCCGAGCTGAGCGCCGTATTCGAAGCCGATCCCCGGCTGATAGCGCTTGCCGACGACGATCCGGGCAAAGCGAACCGCATTACCTGCCGAGCCGGTGGTGAATGACAGGGCGAAATACCGGGCTGTGGCAGACGCAGCCGACTGCCACAGCGTGACACCCTTACCCGAATAGGGCAGCACGGCCCCTGCATAGGCGCTGGCAGAGGTGTCGGTCGTGCGCGCACCGGTGAAGTAGCCTTGATCCGCTGTCGCATATTCAACCCGAAAGCCCGCGTTCAGAGGGAGCAACTCCAGACCGAAAATCATGATCGTGTCGAAAATCCGGTCGGCGCCCAAGTCGAATAGAATGCGCGCCTCATTGGGCGCGGAGCCACCGGTATTGCAGGCCATCTGGCAGACCAGACCGGCATAGTCGTTAAACGCATAGCTGCCGCTACCTGCCTGCAGATCGCCAACGGTGATGGGCGCGCCAGAGATCGGGAGCGGAGCGAGCAGAAAGGCATTCGCCATCAGCCGAACACCTCCAGGCTGGTACGCGCCTGCTCCAGATCCACCTCGATGCGCGCGGCGCGCATCGTGGCATCAAGCGCCTGCTCGCCGTCGATCACCCGCATCTGCGGCACACCGGTGGTCGGGTCGATCGCCAGCACCTCCTCGACGACCACGGCCAGGCGGCGGCGCTCGATGCCGATCAGCGCGCCCCGCGCGTCCGCCATGGCCTGCGCGTCGGCTAGACTGTCGAAATAGCCGCGCGCCGGATCGAGCGAGCCGTCGCGCGCCGAAGGGTAGCGCGCCGCGATGGTCGCGCTGGACCAGGTCGCCGTCACCGCGTCTCGCGACGCGGCGGCGATATCGGCATCCGTGGCGGGCATGGGTTACCTCGAAGCGAAGTTGCGGGTGGAAGAGAGGAAGCCGCCGTCATTGGCGCCCCCGGCGCCGATCTGGGCGAGCAGTTCGTTGTTGCGCTGCATCAGCTGCGAGAGCTGATCGAGCAGGTCGTTGGCGGTCGAGGTGTTCTTGGCGGTGCTGGCGGCGCTGTCGGCCGTCGCCTTGGCGAACGGGCTTTCCACAGCCGCCGATACCGGCGTGGCGTTGTCGATCGAGCTGATCGCCTTGCTGGTCGCCCCCTGGATCAGGTCGAGGAAGTCGAAGAACTGCTTGGTGCTGCCATAGATCTGCCGCTCGATGTCGATCGCGGCGTTCGCGGCCGACTGATAGGCGCTCTGGTCGATGCTCTTGCCCTGCGCGATCTGGTCGAGGAAGGGCTGCAGCTTCGTCAGCGCCTCCCGCTCCTGGTCGCGCAGCGAATAGGGCGATGCGCTGCCCAGCTTCAGGCTAGAGGCGAAATCCTTCAGCGTCGCGCTGGCGCTGGCGGTGCTGTTCTTCACCTGATCCAGCTGCAGGTTGTACAGCTGCTGCGCCTGCGCCATCTGCTCGGCCGAGGCGCCGCCTTCCTTCAGCGCCGCAACGGTCTTCTTCCACTCGCGGTTGAGGTCGTCGATCGCCGCGCCGACAGGGTCGAGCATCTTTTTCAGGTTCTTCGGGATCGCCTCGATCAGCACGGCCTTGCTGATCGCCGATTCCAGGTCCTTGCCGCTGGCCAGGATGCGCTGCGAGGCATCGCTGATGCCCTTGATCGCGCCATCCTGCAGGGCATTGGCGATCGCCGCGCGCACCGCGCCCTCGGGATCGCCGTCGAACTTCAGCACGCCGTCGTTCGTGCCGTACTTGCCGCCGACGCTGGTGCCGCCCGAGGGGTCGACGCGGTAGCTGTCCTTGTACTTGTTGATGCTGACGGCGAAGCTGCCCAGGTCGCCGCCCAGCGCATCGGCAATCTGGCGGATGCCGGTCTGCACGTTGGTGGCCAGGCCGCCCAGATCGGACTGCACCGCGGAATAGTTGCCGTTGACGACGGCGGCCTGATCGACGCTGGTGATCTGGGCCGAACCGCGCTCGGTCTTCTTGAACAGGCCGCCGACGACGTTGCCCAGCAGGCCGCCGACAATGCCGCCCAG
The DNA here is from genome assembly GCA_030824725.1 of Sphingomonas sp. Classification (GTDB taxonomy): domain Bacteria; phylum Pseudomonadota; class Alphaproteobacteria; order Sphingomonadales; family Sphingomonadaceae; genus Sphingomonas. The sequence continues at coordinate 11,579 of JAPJRE010000011.1, read as the reverse complement.
CGGGCCGGCGATTCCGCCGAGCGTCTTGCCGAGCGAGCCGCCGATCTCCTTCGTGATCGTCTTGCCCAGCTCCTTGCCGCCATATTCGCCGAGGATGCCGCCGATGCTGCTCGCCGTCTTGTCGCTCTTGCCGCCGCCGATCGCCGAGAAGATCGAGCCGCCGATGCCGCCGAACGCCGCGCCTTCCAGGATGGTGCCCAAGTTTCCCTTCAGGCCCTTGGTGATGGTGTCCGGGATCTTGATCCCCAGCTCCTCCATCCGCCGCGCCCAGCCGTCGATCACCTTGGCCAGCACGCCGCTGGAGCGCACCAGGTCGAACGGATTCCCCGAAGTCATGCGGCCCGTAACGACGATCTCCTGGTCGCGCGTGTCGCGAAGGCCGCCCCCGCCCCCCAGATACTGCGCGACATAGGGTGCCGCCGCTGCGGCGCCTTCGCGAGCCCGAGCCGGATCATAGCCGCGGATGCGCGCGCTTGCGTCCGCCAGCGCATCGACGAAATCGTTCACCGTATCGCGCAGCACGATGCCGGCGCCCTTGGCCTGATCCTGCAGGATCTCGGCGGGCGTCTGCTTGCCGGTCGCCTTGCGGATATAGTCCTCAATCTCGCGATCGATGCCGCCGAACAGCGCGTTGCTCAGCAGATCGCGCTGCAGCTTCTGCACCACGCCGATGATGCCGCCGGCATTGCCCTGGATCTTGGCGAACACGCCGTCGACCTGATCCAACACGCCACCCCATGCGGTTTCGTAGATGCCCACGATCCGGCGCTGGTCCTCCATCAGCCGGTTGATGGCCTGGTGCTGCTGGGCGAGCCGATAGGCGGCCTGCACCTGGGCCTCGCTCAGCGGCCCCATCCGCTCCTGCAGCCGCAGGATGTTCTGCAGCGCCTCGGCATCGGCATCGCGGCCCGCCAGCACCAGCCGGCCGACTTCCAGGCTTTCGCGCTGCGCCTCCACGAAATCGCGGAACGGGCGGTCAATGCCGTTCCGGATCGATTCGCGGGCCTGGTCGATCAGGCCGAGCAGCTTGCGCACTTCGGGCGTCAGCTCCCGCTTGCTCAGCTGCTCGGTAAGGTTGTCGAGCTTCAGCGTCGCCAGGCGGGCGCGGTCGATCAGCTTGGGCTGCTCGTCCCATTCGGCATTGATCGCCATGATCGCCTGCTCGGCCGCGTCGTCGGTGCGGGAATAGTCCTTGGGCTTGGCGGTACGCGTGCGCGGCGTGCTGGGCTTGTTGGTGCGCAGACTTGCCGCCAGAGTCCCGCTTTCGATCGACTGGCGCTCTTTCTCCAGCCGCGCGATTTTGCGCTCGCTCTCATAAAATAGCGCACGCTGCTTGAGGATCTCGGCGGCCTCCTTGGCATTGGAGGACGAACTGCGCGCAATCTCGCGCAGCCGCTGATCCACGCCAGGCGCATTCGGCCCGTTGGCAAACACCTGCTGAACATCGAAGTTGATGTCCTTGACCTGATTCCGCCCCAAACCGCGCTCAGCAAACACCGGGTTCTGGTCGCGAAGTGTGCCCTGCAGCGCAGCGCGGCCACTGGTGCGCGCGCCCTCTTGCCCCTTACGCAGTTCATCAATCTGCTTGTCGCGGGACAGGATAGCGTATTCGCGCAGCGCCGCGTTCGTTTCCTTGATCTTGCCGGTCGCGGTGTCGAAGAAGGTTCCGATGCCGCCGACAGTCGCGGCGAGCTCATCGGTGGCCTTCTTCGCGGCATCCGCCGCATCCTTGCCCTCAAGCAGCTTCGACACGAGAGGGGTGAGCGCCACAGTGGCAATCGTCAACGCTGTACCCCAAGGTCCGGTCAGGAACGCGCCGACCTTGCCTGCTGCGCCGCCCATGGTTGACAGGGCAAATGCAGCCTGGGGAAGCTGCTGGGCGAATGCCACGGCTGCGCTCTGGCCTGACACCACCTGGACAGTGAAGTCGCCGAGCTGCTGTCCGAGGTTGGTGAACCCGGCGCCTGCGGCGCGGTTCACCCCTGCCGCGCGCAACTGCTCGGCGGTGAACTTCTGCGTGCCGGTGGTGACCTTGTTGAGTTCGGTCTGCAGCTCTTCATAGGCGAGGATCTTGGCGCGGATCGCTGCGGCCTCTTCGACCGAAGCCCGCTCGGCCACCAGCGCCGCATCCGCGGTCAGGCGCTGGGCCGCCGCCGATTCGCCGCCGCGCGCCGCCACCGCACTGGCTGCCGCCGCAAGCTCGCGCTGCGCCTGCGCACTGTTCTGCGCCGCCGCCTCCTGCGCCTTCAGCTGGGCGATCTCCTGCGAGAGGTCCAGCCCGCCGCTCTGCGTGCGCGGGAGCTGCAGCGAGGTTGCCGCCACCCGCTGCACCTCCGCGAACGCGCCGTTGAACTCGCGCCGCACATCGGCAGCGGCCGAGCGCGACAGCTCCTTCAGCCGCGTCATCGCCGCGCCCGTTTCGGACGTGAACTGCTCGGCCTTCAGCGAGAGCCGGGCAATGATGTCCGTCTGCGCCACAAGCCGTTCCTTCCAGGTTCAGGTCAGCGGGCCGAAAGGCCCTTGATTGCATCGAAGAATTCCCGTGCCAGCTCGCCCTCGGCCGCGTTGACGATCGGCTCGATCGCGAAGGCGTTGCGGAAGCGGACCACGGGGATCAGCACGAAGATCGGCACCACGGACGCTTGCAGCGGGTTCGCCCCGCCCCGCCCCTTGCTGGTCCGCCCTGCGGTGAGCGGACGCGCCTGCCCGGTACGGGCATTGGTGGTGCTGCCGGTCGCCACCAGCAGCGAGTAGTTGCCGGCACGGTAGACGAAGCGCAGCCGCTGGCCGGTGCGCCGCTCCCACTCCCCCGGCGTCAGGTCCCGCGCGCGCCCGCGCGAACCGGCGGCGGGCAGCGGCACCGCGAGATACTGGCCGCGCTTTCCCCGGATCTCGCCGGGCTGCGTCCAGAAGGTCACCGCCCCGCCGGTGCGGCCATCGGCGCGGCCTTTCAGCCAGATCGTCGCCGTGGGGTTCCGCGCCGGACCCGAACGCGGGAAGCTGCTCGACTGCCAGGCACGCCACAGCCTGCCGGGCACCGCGCGCTGCGTTGCCGCCTCCAGGTCCTTTTCCAGCCCGCGCGCGGTGGCGCCTACCGCCTTGGTGCCGGCGCCGAGATACTGGCGGACGATGCGGTCACCCGCCTTGGCGATCGCGGCCTCGTTGATGGACAGGGTAACAGCGTCAGGCATTTGCCGGCTTCTCCATCGCTTCCAGCAGCGTGAACGCATCCATCAGCGCCGCCGGCTGCTCGCCCACGCTGCCCGGGCAAGGCAGCACCCTGCCGGTGAGCGGCGAGGCGAAGCGGCGGCACTGGAAGTACAGGTCGACTACCGGCCAGATCCACGCGGGGAGGATGATGCGGGGGTTTTCCTTCCACCGCGTGCCTTCGATCTCCCACCCTTCGCCCGCGGTGCGTCCGCCTTCGAAGTCTTCTGGCCGCCTTCGGACGAAGACGGCCGCTCGGAGTTTTTTTCCTCTCCCCCGCCGAACTGCAGGTTGAAGGCGCGGGAGCCGGCCAGCTGCAGGTCCAGTTCCTGCAGCCGCCGCAACGCGCGATCGGCGACATGGCCGTTCTTGTCCGCCTCGAACGGGATCGGTTCGCCCTTGTCGTCGCGGACATTCTCCCAGCCGGTGCAATAGCGGGTAAGCGCGACGATCGGCACCAGCGTGCGGCGGCGCTGCATCTGGGCGACGAGATCGGCATAGGCCGGCCAGTGCGCCACCAGCAGCGCATCGATGCCCTTGCCGAGTTCCTTGTCCTCCGCGCTCAGCGCGTCGGCCTCTTCGCCCTCGGCGCTGAAGATCGCGACGATCCGGTCATAGTCCGGATCTTCGGCGAACAGCGCGTCGATGCCCTTCAGCTGGGCCTCGCGCAGTTCATGGCTCCAGACCTTGGCGGCCTGCAGCGGGCCGTCGAGCTGCGCGAGCATCTGCCCCCGCTCGATCGTGGAGCCGGCGCGCAGGTGGAACACCGGCGCATCGGGCGTGCCCTCCAGCCATGGCGGCGTGAAGGGCACGGTGGTGATGGAGGTCGTGATGGTCATCGCGCCCTCAGTAGAAGCACAGGATACTGTCGGTATCGCGGGCATAGGCGTCCTTGCCCTGGCTGATCGCCTGCGCGGTGATCTGCTCGCCGACCAGATTGTCGCGCTGGGTGTCGCTCTCGCCGGTCACCTGCGCCAGCGGATTGGTGAGCGCCCAGCGGTTGCCGGCCTGCGTGCCGTAGCGGAACGACGCCGGCACCAGCGCGCCCGTGGCGATCTGCGCCAGCACGTCGCGATTGGCGACCAGCGTCGCGAGCGGATCGACCGTCAGCACCGGCGTGCGCTGGCCGATCTCGCCCGCACCGAAGCCGATCGTGGTGTTCGGATCCTCGCTCGACGTGACCGTCGCGCCGTCGTTGAGCGACCAGGTGGAGATCGCCAGCGGCTTGCGATCGAACAGCACGACGTTCGAGGAATCGGTGCCGCGCGCAAGGTTCGGCGGGGCATGCTGTTTCAGCGCGGCGAGGCTGGGCATCGCCGCATCGCTCTTGCCGGCGAAGATGCCGGAGAAGTTGAAGGCGCCGAAGCCGGGCCGCGCCGAGCGGCCTTCCAGGTTCACCACGCCGCGGCAATGCGTGTACTTGAACAGCACGCCGTCGCGATAGAAGGCGATCACCGCCATGGGCTGGTCCGTTGCCTTGGCCGCGGCGTCTGCCGGCGACGTGCCCGCATAGGTCCAGTTGGCCGGAATGGCCGCCTGCTCGGTGGTCAGCGCGGTGTCGAAGGTTTCGGAGAGCGTTGCGACGCGACCGGCCGTGTAGCCGGTGATCAGCGGGGTGCGCCCGCTGTTCGCGCCCGAGCTGAACAGCAGCGGCATCCCCACCAGCGCGCCGGCGGTGGCCGGGAAGCTGCTGGCGAGCGTGGCGCTGGTGGCGCTGCCGGCGGTGATCGCGGCGGCGGCGATCGCTGCCTGGAACTGCGCGCGCTTCCCGCAGGCGGACAGCGCGGCGTGCAGCGGCGGCTTGACCGACGAGGTATAGGTGACCCCGGGGCCGGCACCGCGGATGCGCGAGCGGAAGGCGAAGGTTGCGGCCTGGCCGATCACCTGCGCCGCGCCGGAGACCATCGAGCCGGTGGCCTCGTTGGACTGTTCCTGCGTGAAGGGCGAACCGCGGGTGATGCCGTCCAGCTCGATGACGATGAAGTCGGTCGCCGGATCGGGAAGCGCGGTATCATTTTCATCGGCCATCAGCCGAATGCCCACGGCGATGAACGCCGAGCGCTGCGTAGGGTCTGCCATGATAGGGTGCCTCCTTTAGGCGGGCTGGCTGGGATCGCCGCGGCGCGCGGCGAAGGTGATGGGCAATTCGAGCCCGAAATACAGGCGCTTCTTCGATGCGAGTTCCGCGACGCTGACGACGAAGCGTCCCTCGTCGATCGTCTCGACCAGGCCGCCGAGCTGATCGTCTTCGCCCATCAGGGCGTAGACCGCCGCCGCGTAGAAATCGTTCAGCTGGGCATAGGTGGCCGCGCCCCCCGCCGCCTCGAAATAGGCCTCCAGCCGGGGGGTAAAGCCGATCATGGTCGCGGCGGCCTGCGCCTCGATCGGATCATGGCCGTCGTCGAACAGGTGAAAGGCCGGGAACTCCATCGGATCGGCGGAGGGCATCACCTCCACCTCGGCGATACCGGACACCAGGCGCAGGCGCCGCTCGATTTCCGCGACGATCGCGGCGCGCAGGGCAGTCATTCCACTTCCTCGAGAACGGCGACCCACGCATCGACATTGGCGTCGTAGCGCGATTCGATCGGGCGCCAGGTAAGGCCGTTCCGCTGCAGGCGATCGGCCTTGGCGGGATTCTGCGGCAGATCGGCACGGGCGATTTCCACCCAGATGGTGCGGGTGGTATTGCCCGCGCCCTGGAAAGGTTCACCGGGGGCATCGGTCCAGATGACCCGTAGCGTGGTCGGCTGTGCGAGGCCGCCCCCGGTGTACAGCACGGTATCCGGCGAAGCGGCGCGGATATCCGCCGCCGCCTGCTGCCAGGGATCAGGCATCGCTGCCGTCCGCCGCCGGCAAGCCCGCGCCGCGCTTGGCGGTGTGCGCCTTAACCAGTTCGCTCGCGCGATCTGCGGCGATCTGCTTCGGCTTGTCGCCGATCGTCACGTCGGCGCCCGCGTCGATGAAAGATCCATCGTTGGCCGTTGCCGGGCCATGAAGGTGAATGACGGACATAATGGTCTCCAAAAAGGTGCGGGCGGCGCGCCGAGGCGTCGCCGCCCGCCCAGGCTGGGAGGAACTGGGTTTCAGATGACGGGAACGAGGCGCACGTCGATCGAAGTGGCGCCGGACAGGGCCGACCCCATGAAGATGCCGATCTTGGTGTTGCCGCTCGCCACGTTGGTGACGACGCGATTGGTGTTGTCCCAATACGCCACCGTCTTGCGGGTGATCGCCACGGCAGCCTTCGGGAGGGTGAAGACGCCGCGCACGACGCCAACCACCGCAGCGCCGCTGGCCGCATCGGCCGAGGCGACCGCGAATTCAACGCCGTCGAGATAACCCTGGCCGCTGGCGACGGCATAGGGCGCGATGCCGGTGATGTTGTCACCGTTCTGCACATAGTTCTTCATGGGGGATTACTCCTGCGGGCGATCGGCGCGTGCGAGGCGTGCCTCGCGGATCTTGTCGAGGATGTCGGCCTTCTTGGTGGCTTCGCCGAGGTCGATTTCCTCGGCCGTGGCGAGCTGCTTCAGCTCGGCCACGGTCATGGCGACGAGATCTTCGTCGTCATCGGCCTCCAGCTCGGCGGGTTCCGCCTTGCCTTCCTCGATCAGGCGATCGGCATAGTCGTCATCGGCAACCGGGATCGGGCCTTCGACCGGATAGCGGGATGCACCGGCGATCACCGCCGGCGCGAGCAACAGGATAAGCTTCATCGGTGGGGCACTCCTTTGCGCGCCGGGATCAGAGGCCCGGATTCTTGTACATGCCGCGATAGTCGACGACGGCGGCGCCGACATCGAGGCGAGCCTTGGTCTTGACGCCGTCCACGTCGAAGCCCGGCTGCGTTTCGATGAACACGCCTTCCTGGCCTTCCAGGTGCGACAGCTCGATCGTGTCGATCGCGGCGGGATCGGCGAACAGATACCAGCTCTTGTCGGTGATCCGCGGCTCGACGATCAGCTGCAGCGTGCCCACGAAGGGGTTGACGTTCGCGGTCTGAGTCGCGGCGACCACGGTCAGGAACTGCTGCGCCTTGGTTTCCATCTGGGGGCCGACCACCAGATAGGCCGGGCGCACCACGATGAAGCCGCCCTCCGCGCTCTTCTGCTGGCCCATGGCCACCCGGCCCGCGGTTACCGAGTCGATGGTGATGTCTGCAGCGGTGCCGAGATTGCCATGCTGGGACGAAAAGAGCGCGTAGCCGTCCGACATGGTCGGATTGCTGAGCACCAGGCCCCAGACGAGATCGCTTTCGAGATCCCGGGCCTTGAAGCCGAACTTGTCCGGCACGCGCGAGAACAGGCGCTGATCGTCGTTGATGATCGCCTGCCTGGTGATCGCGATGATGCGACCATAGGTTTGCAGGCGGTAGGACATACCGGTGTCGGACATCGCGCCATAGGTGAACTCGGCGTTTTCCTGCACCAGCAGCAGCTGCGGCGCGTCGCCCAGGCCGATGATGTTCGTCGGCTTGAAGTCCGGCAGCGTGCCCATCGCGACGATTGGGCCGAACGTCTGCGGCGCGGCCAGATATGCCTGGCGAACACGCTTGCCGACGGCGCTGGACAGCGCGTTGGCAAAGTCGCTGGTCGTGTGGGCACCATAGCGCAGCCCGAGCGCCGCGCCGGCAATGTCCAGCCGCCCCATGCCCGCGGTGGAGATGCCGGTGCGCTGGAGATAATCGCGTGCCATCTCCATCAGCGTCATACCACGGAAGTTGCGGGCGTTGTCGCGATCGACTGCCTCGACATTGGCAGAGGGGTTGGCGCGCAGGATCACGGCGGTTTCGATCGCGCGAGCATATTCCGCACTCTCGGTGCCGATCGCGCCAACGCGCACGTCAATGCGCGACTGCTGACGCTGGTCGAGCAGGCGATCGCTGATCGCGCGCTCGAATTCCGCCTCGCCCAGCGGCGTGGTCTCATTGCGCTCGATAAGCTCGAGCGCGAAATCGCTGCCCAGATCGGCCGAGCGCGCGCAACGCTCGCGGATCTGTCGGGCAGTGATGCGGCCTGCGGGAGGTGCTGCCGGTTCCGGCGTCGGCGCGGCAGCGGGCTGAGCGCGCTCCGCAGGCGCTGCCGTGGCGGCGGCGATCGCAGCGGTGCTGGTCGAGGCGGTCGCGGCCGCAGCCGCGCCGCCGGGGAGGTTGCGTCGCATATCTTCGTCCTCTTCAGTGGTTCCGTGCGATGAAGTCCCAGGTGCGGACCGAACCACGGCGTTCGGATCGGCGGGAACGGGAACGAAGCTCGCCTCGAGCAACTCCCAGGCGGTGGCCCGCCAGGTATCGAGATCCGCGTTCGTGGTGTTGGTGGTGATGGTCCAGGTGGTGACCCGGTAGCCGATAGAGATGGCGCGCAGCTCGCCACGCGCGACGCGCGCCTCGATCAGCTCACCCTGTTCGGTCTGGTCGAACTGCACGAGGCCGATGAGCTGTGCGTTTTCGACACGAGCCGAGACGACACGGCCGATCTGCGCCGCCAGTTCATACTGGTTGTGCGTATCGAGCAGCGGGCAGACGCCTGCTTCGACCCGACTTAGGTCGATCGCGGTTTCGCTGATCTCCAACTCTTCGATGAAGTAGAAGCGCTGCACAGCCGCGCCGGAGGACAGCACGACTTCCACGGTGTGATTTTCGGCATCGTAGCTGCCGGGCACGATAGCCAGGCTGCGCTCGCCACGCCCGCCCGCCTGCGGCTGCCGGCGCTCTTCGACCTGGTCGGTACTCGGCGCGTTGCGCGTGAGCATCGGCAGCGCGAGATCAACCAGCGGCCCATTACGCTTGGGAAGAGCAGCGGCGATCAGGCCCGAACCGGTAAGGAAGGCGAGCGCGCGCGCGGGCGGCACCGCACGCGGCGGCGCGGGCATGCGACGTTCCATCAGTGTCTCCTGTTAGGCCTGCCGGCCCGAGTTGGCTGCATTAGCCGCAGCAGATTCGGCGGGATCGCCCTGGAAGTAGAGGTTCTTCTCGCGCTGGAAGGCCAGATCACGCGCCGTCTCTTCGAGATGCGTATCGTGATCGATCCCGCGTGCGGCGAGCAGCGCGCGGCGATTCTCCAGACCTAGTTCCATCTCCAGCTGATCGGCCTTGGCGTCACCCAGCCGATCGATGGTCTTGCGTGGTGGCGGCGCCCAGCGAATTTCATAGCTGCGCTTGCCGGTCCGGCCGAACTCATAGGCGGCCTGGCAAAACCAGTCCCAGACACGATCGAGCCCTACCGGGATCAGCGTGTTCCACTGCACGCGCGAGATGAACGTATCGAATTCGAGCGCGCCGGCCCGGTAGGACGAGAAATTCACGTTCGACAGGTCGCCGGTCATATGTTCGTACGTCACCAGCATTCCCGCGGCGGCGGCGAGCAGCTGGATCTTCACCGCATCGCCCAAGCCGCCCGCAGGCTTCGGATCGCTGAACTTGATGTCCTCCCCCTGTTCCAGGGTGAACAGCATACCGGGTTCGATGGTGTCGAGCGGCGGACGGCCGTCGCCCTGCTCTTCCCGCTCTCCCGTTGGGCGATCGTCGGCGTCGGGGCTCAGCGTGCGGAAGCCGGCGAAGCATGCATCGATCTTGCGGCGCACCAGATCGGCATCGAGTGTCTCGTCGATGTCGTCGAGCCGCTTTACCACCGGCTCGAACACCGAGACGCCGCGCTTCAGGCCCACTTCCTCTTCGATGAATAGGTGGATAACGTCCTCGGCCTTGAAGAAGGCCGGCGGCTTCGAACCGCGATAGCGCTGGCGCGCCTGGTGGAACCAGTAACCTGCGACGTTGCCGTCGCCGTCGTACTGAATGCCATCCTCTATATTGTCGCCGAACTTTTCCGTTGCGAGCAGCCCCGCATCCACCAGCTGGATACGGAATGGCAGCACCGTGGCGCCCTTCACCCAACGGCGGACAATGAACACCTCGCCTTGGCGAAACATGGTGCGAATGGCCAATTCCTGCTGGCCGTAGAAGTTGAGGCGACCCCGATAATCGCTGACCTTCACCCAATCCTGCCAGAGCTGGCTCAGTCCCTTCGGGCCTTTCGGCGTGCCCGTGATCCCCCAGCCGACCGCATTGTTCACCAGCGCATTGAGCGCCTTCTTCCCATAAGGATTCTGGGACGCCAGCCGCAGCACGGTCGCGCGGTCGAGGTAGCGGCGCGGTCGCGCGTCGTCCGGATTGCCGCTGTTGAGATCGAAGGTGCCGGCGCTGGCGCGCGTCTGGCGTGCCTGTCGACGTTCGATGGCGTTGATACTCTGCAGACGTACCCGCGACATGGCCCGTCGCTCTGCCATGCGCGGCGAAATCGCCGCAATCGAGCGCTCCAGCCAGTTCATCGACGGCACGTCCGCAGCAGGACGATGCGGGTGCGCCCGCCACCACGCACCGCTTCGCGATCCAACTCCGCCTTGATAGCGTTCCGCACACTCAGGAGTTCGCCGGAGGTCTGGTATTCGGTCGAACGACCGTCGGCGAAGGTGACCTTGCGCACGTTGCTCTTCAGCGCGCTGTCGACCGCGTCGAGATCCGCTTGCTTCCAAGCCATCAGCGTTTTCCGATCCAGTTGCCACTTCGCTTCGTAAAGCGATTGACGGTTTTGCGATTCGAAGCCGTCACCTGCGGAGGCTTCGGCTTCGAGGGCGGCGTTGCTGCCGCCACCGGTGCCGCCTTGGCGACGGCCAAGGGCAGCGACGGGGGCTCAGCCCCAAGCGGCAACGGCGCCTGTTCCGGCACGCGATAATCCTTCGGCACCCACCGCATGTGCGTGCGTGCCTGCGCGAAGGGCGGGCGCAGGATGGCGGCATAGGCGTAGACGAGAAGATCCCAGGTCTCGTTGCGAGGCCGGATCTTCTCCCACTTGCCCTTCTTCAGCTCTTCGGCGGTCAGCTCCTCGACATGGTGGTCGAGCAACCGGCCCGTCGCGCCTTCATCCTGCCCCGGCTTCAGCGCGCCGCCGCCCACCTTGCCGCCGGGCAGGTGGATATAGCCCGGCCCCGGCTCCGCGCGGCGGAGACGAGCATCCTGGATGCCCTTGATCCGGTGCACGTTGGGCAACCACAGCTCGGCCGAGCTGCGCTTGGCGCCGCCCTGCCGTTTCTGCTCGGCGAACTTGGCACGCGGCATCAGCTCGCCGGTCGGGCGGCTCGCGCCCTTGGTGAGCGTGATGCGATTCTTCTGGACGCCGGCGGCGCGCGCCAGCTCCCATAAGGTCTTCGCGAACTCGGCCGCGCCCTCGCCCTTCAAGCCGCCGCCGCCCACATCCATCTGGACGGTGAGCGGTGGCGGCGAAAGGCCGGAGCCGTCCGCCATCGGATAGCGCCGATCCCAGAGCGACAGCATTACCCGGGCATGTTCCGGGTGGCTGAACGGCGCGATCGAGGTG
>JAPJRE010000310.1 GCA_030824725.1 Sphingomonas sp. | reverse complement strand
AGCAGGCCCCAGATACCAGGCCCACATAGCCGGTGCCGATCATCGCAATGCGCACAAATCAATCCTTAGGTGAACACTATTCCAACGTTTTGCCGTCACTGCAGCAGCGCCTGCAGGTGCGAGATCGCGGCCTCCTCGACATAATAGCCTTCGCGCGACCGATGCCGGATCGCCTCCTCGACACCGAACTTGCTCAGGACCCTGCGCAGTTCATGCACGAAAACCTTAACGGTTGAGGCGTTTGGCGACTTGGTACACACGGCCTGCGCGAGACTTGGCGCGCTGTGCGGAACGCCGGGACGCTCCATCAACTCCAGCAGCAGCAGCGCACTCCCGCGATGCCGGAGCCCGAGCTTGGAGCGCACATAATCTGCGCAGATCTGCGTATCGGAAACCGGACCGATCAGAATTGCCAGCTTCAACAGCTCCTGCGCGGCCTCGCGCAGCAGGGCGGCCCGAAGCCCCCCACGGTCCGCCTCCGCCAGCAGCCGACGCGCGATCTCGCGCGTGCCACCGCCCGGCCGCGGAAACAGCCGCGGAAACAAGCGCCGCGTCTCGGCCGAAGGCGGCCGCGAAAGCGCGGCATGTTGCTGCCCCATATCGAGCTGTGCAGAATGGATCATGGCTTTCTTCTCATGTTGTCGGCGCGCGCCGGCGGCGGCGGAAGGCTTTGGGAAAATCCGGCGTGTGGCGCTGGTTGGCGGCCTTGCGCGCAGCAGGCTTGCCCATGGACAAGACCGCTTCGCGCCCGTTCAAAAGGCACGCTGCCCCGTCAGCGCCATGAAGGTGCGGAGAACGATCCAGATATCGCCGGTGAAGGACCAGTTCTCGACATATTCGAGATCGGAGGCCAGCCGATTGCGCAAATCCTCCTCTTCGAAGGTCGTACCGCGGAAACCGCGCACCTGCGCGAGCCCGGTAATGCCCGGCTTCACCGAATGGCGGCGCCAGTAATCCCCATCCACTTCCCAGTAGAGCTTGCCGCCCGCCTTCGCCCCCAATGCATGCGGGCGCGGCCCGACGATGCTCATATGGCCCAGCAACACGTCGATCACCTGCGGCAATTCGTCGATGCTGGTGGCGCGGATGATGCGACCGACCCGCGTGACTCGATCGTCGTCGCGCCCGGTCGTCAGGCGATTGGCATGCACGTCATGCATGTCGGCCCGCATGCTGCGGAACTTGTGCATCCGGAACGGCCGGTTGCTGCGGCCGACCCGTGGCTGGCGGAAGAAGACAGGGCCCGGGCTATCCAGCTTGATCGCAACCGCGACGAGGGCGAAGAAGGGGAGGAGCAGCAGCAGTGCGACACCCGCCACAGCGATATCGAACAGGCGCTTCAGCAACCGCTCCTCAGGCGTCAGCGACTCTGCGGCAACCTTGAGCGTTGGCGAAGCGCCGAACATCCCGGCGCCGAGCGGGACCAGGCCGTCCATTTCCTCGACCAGCAGTTCGACCGGTACGTTCGCACCGCCAAGGGCGGCGGACCAGGACGCCCGGCGATCGGCCGCACACGCCACGACGACGCGGTCGGCATTCCCCACCAGCCGGCCGAGCCGGGCTAGCGCGGCGGGGTCGTTAACGTCGGCCCGGAGACCATGGGCCGCGACGTCGACGACCACGCCCGCGACGTCGCCAATCAGACCGCGATGATCGCCGTCCACCAGCACCACCGTGTGCCGCCCCGTGCCGCGCGACCGCGAGCGCCTGGCCGACAGCACCATGGCGAGCGCGACCCGCGCGGTTGTGATCCCCAGCATCATCGCGACCATCATGCCGGCAAAGGGCCACAGCCAAGCGGCGCTCAGCCCGCCGAGCAGCGCCGCGCCGAACACCATCGACAGGAACGTCACGATCAACGCGAGCGACGCGCGACAGACGCTGGTCGCGGCGCTGGTGGCGATGGCCGGCGCGTAGCTGCGCCCGTAAAAGGCGATCAGCGAATACATCCCCGCGATGACCGGCACCAGCCTTGCGCCCATCGGCCAGCCGAGATGGTGGGCGAACAGCGCGGCGCCGGCATAGCCCAGTGCCAGCCCCGCGAGATCCGCCGCAGCAAGCTTGACGCTGACGATGATCGTCCGCAGCGACTTGGCACCCGGCAACGCCAGTTCCAGATCGGAAGCGCCCGCGATCGGCACGTGCAGGATGGAAGCCTGGGCCTGATTGGAAGTTAACATAGGTCCCCCCGCCGCCCGCGCGCTACGAGCGCGGGCAAGCTGTTGATTCTGCGTGAATGAAGCGTTGCTCCGAGAGCGCTCAGCCCGCGCGACGCATCGGTCGGTCCAAGCGGCCGCGCATGGTCCCCGCGCGCGATCCATCCACGCGCGCCCTCCGGCCGACGGGCTTCGGGGCGAAGACGCGAGCCGCCAGGGTGCCAACCGGCCGCAGCGCTGCGCACGCCACCCCCACGACCACTGATCGATTCACCATGAGATCCCTCCCTTGCAGACCCGCCGAACCGGGCCGCCCCGTTCAGAAAAACTTAAATAGAATGAAGATGGCTGCCCAGATCGGGACGCTCATCAGCAGACCTATCAGCACGCCGCGCAATGGCCCCGAAATGTCCTCGCCATTGGATGGCTGAAGATCCTCCAGCGCAAAGTCGACTTCGTCCAACCTGAATTTGGCGACATCGATTTTTTCGGCAGACCAGTCCATGACGCATCCTTCAATTCCGTTGCACGAACGTTCAGACAGCCAGCATCACGGGAGCAGACTGCGCCGACACGCGCGCCCCCCACCAGGGACGGCAGGTCGAAGCACGCCCCCAGAAATGGCCCTGCTGCCAGACGAGACCCAGCTCCTCCGAGAGCTTCGCCTGGGCCAGCGTGTCGACCCCGTCCGCGACGACGATCCGTGCGACGGCGGCAGCAAGCTGCCGCAGCCCCGCCAGGACCTCCCGATCGTGCGGTGACGTTGTCGAACGGCGGACGAACCCGCGATCGATCTTCACGATGTCCGGCGCGATGGCGACGAGCTGGCGGACCGACGCATATCCCGCACCGAAGTCCGTGATCGCGATCCGACAGCCGAGCCTGCGCGCCTCTTCGCAAAAGCGCCCCACCTCCGCGCTCCTGGCCAGCGCCGTGCCTTCGCCAACCTCCAGCACCAGGCGCGCGGCGATGGCCGGCGCTCGTTCGAGGCGCCGGGCCAACTGGGCCCACCACGCGCTGCCCACAACGCCGGCCGAAGATATCGAGGCCGACAGCACGACGGACGCTTCCGCCTCGAGTTCGGCCACCGTCGCTCCGACCACGATCTCGTCGATGATGCCGCGAAAGCCGATCCGCTCCACGGCAGCCAGCACGTTACGGGCGAGCCAGGCGTCGGCGACGGCTTCCTCGAGCCGAACGGTCGACTGGTAGTACAGGACCTCGCAGGAGGCGCGCGCGACGACGGGCCGCCAGGCGATGCGAAGTGCGCCGCCACCCAGCCCATCCTCTCCGGCACGCGCGAGCATGCAGAAAAGCTTGGAGGCCACCGCCATGTCGCGGCGATAGCGCGACGCCCCCTCCCCCGGATCGGTCACCGCATCGCCGCAGAATCCGGACATGCCGTCGGCTCCGCGCGCCTCGGCGCCATCCACCTGCGCCGACCAATCGGCGGCGAGCCAGACATGCACGACACCCCCTTCCGTCCAGAACGGGACCAGCGCGACCGACCGACAGACCCGGCGGATCCACTCCCGGCAGGCATCGGACAGCGAACCAGCGCCCGCGAGCCGCGCCCGCGGAAGGATCAGGCGGATGGAATGATCGGCAGCCAGTTCGGGCACCCCCCCGGCTTCTAGACGGGAGATCACCGAACATACCGCCCGTGCAACGCGCGCCGCGGAAACAGCGCCATACGATTTCAGTATTTCATCAATATTGCAGACTTTTACAGTGAGCGATACATCATCGTTTTCTGCACATCTGACGCTCACCTCGGCGCATTTCTTTATATCCGCGCTGGCGGGCGCGCGATCCGATGCACATCCATGTTCATGTCCGATGGACATCAGATACCTCCGCCGCCGCACGACCTTGACTTGAAGGCCTGTTACCTTTTAGCCAATAATGTATCACGCAAAAATGAGTACCAGTTTGCCAGCGGATAGACCGCTTCATTTATAGAGCAAACACGGTCGCTATTGGGAAGCCCGTAATGGAACTGATGATTTTCACTAATTGCGGAAAACGCAAATATTTAAACAGCAATGAGCTTGCTATATTTGCCGAGAAGGCGCGCAGTCTCTCGCTAGACGTTCAAAGCTTTTGCCTGACCATCGCGTATACCGGTTGCCGCATTTCAGAGGCGCTTGCGTTAACCCCCGAGAACATCGATTTCGAAGCGCAGGCGTTGATTGTGAAATGCCTTAAAAAGCGCGGCAAGATCGTATACCGAGGAATTCCGCTCCCCGTCGCGCTGCTGGACATACTTCGCAAGCAATCCCTGTATGTTGATGAATGTACGCAACGATTATGGCCGTGGTCTCGCATGACCGGCTATCGCCGCATCCGTGAAGTGATGGAAAGCGCCGGTATTGTGGGCGATCATGCCAGCCCGAAAGGGCTTCGGCATGGTTTTGCAGTACAGGCCATCCAGGCCAATGTGCCCTTGACGATGGTGCAGCGCTGGCTGGGGCATGCCGACATCAAGACCACGGCGATCTACACATCGGCGATGGGTGCCGAGGAGCGCAGCCTGGCGGCGCGCATGTGGCACGAGGAGGCGGAGGTACAGACTCCGCCCGAAGCGTCGGCGACGACAGTACCCGCAAGCATATCGCCGCGGCCGGAGCAAACGCCGCCGGCTGTGCGCGCCAGAAGCTACAGCACCGGCGTTCGCTACAGGGTCGAGTATCGGCCCGCGGTCGATGCCGCCGGATCCTCCATCGGAATCCCCTCGCAAACCAGCAAGAAACAAGGGCTTTCGGCCAAGCGCGCGTCGAAAAAAACGTTACTCAATCATTTACGCGATTGCGCACTGGTACAGTTTTGGCTAAACTGTAAAAGTAAAAATGCCATTAATTCACACACTTAGGTTATTTGATTCCAGCC
>JAPJRE010000309.1 GCA_030824725.1 Sphingomonas sp. | reverse complement strand
CTGACGCAGAACGCCGCCCCGCCGCGCAGCACGAGCGGATGCTCGCGGCCGACCACCACGTTGCTGTCGGGCACCGCGCGCCAGGCGCCCATCGTGTCGAGTTGCACCGGCAGGCGCGGGCCGCTGAACGAGTCGAACCCCCAGCGGCCGTGCAGCACCGCGTTGGAGACGGTGCCGAGATCGGCCGGCACGCCGCCTTCAAGGCGGATGCCGCCCTTCTCGACATCGGGGAGCACGGGGAAGTCGCGCGTCGCGCCTTCGTTGCTCGTCACCCGCACCGCGAGGTCGCGGCCGAAATCCGTGGCGTAGAGGAGCGGGGCGTCCTCCAGCGGCAGCGTCAGCCCGGGCTGGGCGAGGCACACCGGCGTCGGCCCGCCCGCCTGCCAGATCGGCGGCGTCGCGGGGCCGATCGGCGGGAGCGGCGCGGCGAGCACCGAGCGCGGGCTGTTGAACGACGGCGCGGCGTTGAGCAGCAGCTTCAGCGTGTCGCCGCGTCCCAGCGCCAGCGCCGGCAGATACTGATATTGCGGGCTGCGGAACGCACCGAACAGCTTCGCCACGTCGCGGGCGAGGCCGATATAGGAACTGTAATAGCCGCCGCCCGCCTGGGGCGTGGCGGCGATGCTGTAGGCCAGGTCGGCGGGGGTGCCGGTCAGCGTCTCGGCCAGCGTGGTGCCGCGCTGGGTCTGCAGCACCAGCGAATCGCGGTTCTGGGTGAGGCAGGCGGCCTGCAGCCCGCGCGGGCGCGACAGGCATTCGGCGTTGAGCTTGATCCGCAGCGCATTGGCGAGCACCGGCGCGGCGGTGGCGAGCCGCTCGGGCGCGGTATCGCCGATACGCGCCACCGCCGCGACGAAGGCGTCGAGCCGGGCGCGGTCCAGCGAGGCCTGGAACAGGTCCTGCGCCACCCGCACGAACACGCCCGGGCGACCGCGCACCGCGTCCCGCACCGCGTTGAACCCGCCACCGGTATCGGGCGCGAGCAGCAGCACCGCCTGTTCGGCGCCCTCCGGCACGGTCAACTCGAGCTTGTTCTTCTTCTTGCGCCAGGTCTCGGCGACGAAGAACCAGTCTTTGGGCGGCGGATTGGTCGCGCCGCGCAGGAAGGCGACGACGAGCAGATAATGCGCCGCCTGGTCCGGGGGCAGCGCTGCTTCGGCCGTAACCTTGTCGCCCGGCTGGAGCGAGGGGACCGCGCCGATCGGCAACGTCTTGCCGCCGCGGGTGACGGTCAGGTTGAGGTCCGGGCCGACCAGGTCGAAGGCGTTCTGCTGGGCCTGGGCGGGAAGCGCGACGCAGAGCAGCGCCATCAGCAGCGGGATCAGGGAAAGGCGACGCATCGCGCCGCTATAGGGGAAGCGGGCGGGGCAGGGCCACCTCCGCCGCGACGAGCCGTTGTCGGGTGTCACTCGGCGACGTTGTCTGCCACCCAGGCACGGCGCTGGCCGAGCGGCTCGGGGGCACCGGTGGTGGTGTCGTGCGCGGTCTGGTGCTCCAGCTCGGAGTTGAGCTCGGCGCCGAACAACAGCACATAGGAAGAAAGATACAGCCAGGTGAGCAGCGCGACGATCGCGCCGAGCGAGCCATAGGTTGCATCGAAGCGCCCGACATAGCGGACATAGGCGCCAAAGCCGAGCGTCAGCCCCAGCCAGAGCAACGCGGCGAGCAGCGAGCCCGGCGTGATCCAGGTCCAGCGCGGCTTCGCCCGCGACGGGCCGAACCGATAGAGCGCCGCCGCACCCGCCGCCCCGGCCAGCGTCAGCAGCACATGGCTGGCGATCTTGCCGAGCACGAGCAGCGCATCGGGCGCGAAGGGCAGCAGGTCGTCGAGCGCGCCGAGCATGGTCATCGCGCCCGCAGCCAGCACCGCCGCGACCACGGCGCCCAGCGTGATCGCCAGCGCGGTGAGGTTCACCCAGATGAAGTTGCGCTTCTCCTTCTCCTCATAGGCGATGTTGAGCGCGGCGATGATCGCGCCGGCGCCGTTGCGCGCGCCGAACAGCGCGATGGCGAGCGCGATCAGGATGCCGAAGCCCTTCCGCCCGTCCGGGCTGTGGACCAAGCCGAGCAGCTGGTCGCCGACCACCGCTGCGATGTCGCGCGGCAGGATGGTGGAGAGCGCGCGCACGTCGTGCAGCACGGTAACGGGATCGGCGATCAGTCCGTAGCTCAGCACCACCGCACCGAGCAGCGGCACCAAAGCGAGGAAGCCGTAGAACGCCACGCCGGCGGCGATCAGCCCGATATTGTCGTCGCTCGCCTCGTTCCAGCTGCGCCACAGCACGGACTTCCACCCGGCCCATGGCATTGTCCATGGGCTTTGTGCGTCGCGCCCCATCGGGTCCATCCTCATCCCCCTGCCGGATTATCGAGGGGGATCAAGCGCGTGGGCAGAGGCTCGGTTCCGACGGAGACGCATAGCGGCCCGCGTAGGGAATCGCGCCGTCGCGCCGTCCGGGCCTGGGACATGCCTATAATGAGACCAGCCCGCATCGGTGCAACACCATGCGGCACCGCGAAGTGCGGACCGGGGACCCTGCAAGATGTTCGAACCGTCGACCCTTCTTTCCGACGCCGGCGCCATCGATCTGCTTGATCGGGCATCTCGGCAACTGGAAGCCGAAGGGCTGGCCGGACTCGGCGTGGCGCTCGCACCGTTCGAGGGCCCCGGGGCGGAGGATCTGCCAGGGTTGCGCAGCCTGCTGGCGCGCGCGGTCGTGCTGATAATGGATGCGTTTCGCGCCGATCCAGGCTCGGCGCCCGCCTATGCGGCACTCGAATCCATGCCGCCGCTGCTCGCCCGCACGATGTTCGACCTTGCGCTGGACGGCGTTTTTCTCGGCCAAAGCCAGCGCGACGTGAGCACGCTCAACGAAGTCAGCCTGCTCACCCTGGTCGGCCTGCTGTCCGCGGCCGGCGTCCACGAACAGGCGGCGCTGCTGCTCGCCGAGGCGCGCGGGCTTGGCACCAGCGCCGGCCTCATGCGCGCGTCCTGGATCGCGCGCTGCCGCTGGGCCGGCTGCTCGCCATCCCCCGCTGCGCATATGGCACCTGCCGAGATCCGCTTCGAGGATCTGGCCGCGGCGCACGCGCGGATCGACAGCACGCCGCTGGACATGGCCGCGCATCGCGCCCGACTGCGCTTCGCCCTGCTCGCCACCGACTTCGGCGCAGCCGCGAAGGCTGTGGGCGTCGCACTCTCGCTACCGCTGGGCGATACAGAGAAGCGCGCGCTGGTGCCCGATCTCGTCTTCTACGTCGCGCAATTGGCGGCAATGGACGAACTGCGCGCGCTTGGCGCCGATCGCCTGCGCTGGGCTTTCGCCACCGCACCGGACGTCACCCGCGCCGTTGCCGATCTGCTCGAACGGCAAGCGGGGGAGGGCGCGTTCGTCTTCCTGGATGCGGCCGAGGCCGAGCGCGCGGCCGCGCTGTTGCGCAGCTTCGTCGCCGCAGCCGCAGTGCCGGCGGTGACCGCCTATCCGATGCGAGACGGCAAGCCGCATGTCGACGTCGTCTGGCTGGAGATTACCAATCACTGCAACCAGAAATGCACCTTCTGCCCGGACATGTTCCGGGAGGACGCGCGGACCTGGCTGCCGCTCGACCAGGTCAAGACTCTGGTCGATCAGCTGGCCGACACGATCAGCGTCGGCTCGATGCAGCTCAACGCCTATGGCGAGCCGCTGCTCCATCCGAACATCGCCGAGATCCTCGCCTATATCCGCGCGCGACGGCTGCCGTTCCCCACCTTCTTCACCTCGCACGGCATGACGCTGGTGGAGAAGAAGCTGAAGCAGCTTTCGGGCAACTATCCGGCGGGCATCGCCATTTCGCTGCACAATGACAGCCAGCAATCCTACGAGGCGACGCGCAGCCACAAGATCGGTGACTATGACACGCTCGTCGCCCGCGTCTCCGCGCTGATGCGCCAGATGGCCAGGAGCGAGCGCCAGCGCACCTGCGCTTCTATCAAATGGTGTCCAATGCCGCGGCCGATCAGCGCGTCGATCCCTTGACCCGCAGTGCCTTCCCGGAAACGCCCGAGCGGATGCTCACGCACGTGCGCAAATGGGAGGCGATCGCCGCGCGGATCGCCGCGGACCTTGGCAAGGAGGCCCTGGTCCGTGCCCATGTCAACAGCCAGGAAGCGATCCATCGTGCCTTCCTGGAGGCCGCCCAAGCCGACCACAACCATCTGCCTATCCTGAGCTGGGTCGACGAGACGGGCGCGGTGCAGCAAGCCTTCATGTCAACGCGGCCGGTGAGCACCTACGCCAATCTGCTGCTCGAATATGATCCGCGATGGGAAGTCCAGCACAAGTTGTTGAGCGCGTACACCTGCGGCTTCACTGCCACCCCCTCGCTGGCGATCTTCGCTAATGGACGGCTGGGCATGTGTTGCCTGGATCTCAACGCCACCGCCACCTTCGGTACGCTATCGGATTTCGACAATCTTCACGATGCGCTGACCAGCCCGCAGGCGCTGCAGCTCTTCGCGCAGCTCTCCAACGGCGTTGCCGCGACGCGTGGCTGCCAGATCTGCCTTGGCGGTGCCGAGCGACACTGCGCGAGCAAGAAACTGCCCGGGCCGCCGCGTCCGGTCGGTCACTTCCGCGAGGGGATCTAGGCGCCTTCCGCATGGCCGAACAGCGGTAGCGGCTCCGCCACGCCACGCTCGAAGTTGGAGACGGTCACGCCCACCAGCCGGATACCCTTGGGCGTCGGCAGCACCGATCGCAGCAGCGCGATGCTCGCCGCATGGAGCTGTTCCCGGCTGGTGATCGGGGCGGTGTGGCTGCGGCTGCGGGTGATGATCTGGAAGTCGGCGTACTTGATCTTCACCGTGGCGGTGCGGCCGAAGCCCTGGGTGCGCTCGCACCATTCCCACACCTCGTCGGCCTGGCCGAGCACGGCCGCCTCGATCTCGGCATCCTCGGTCAGGTCGCGGCTGAAGGTGGTCTCCGAGCCCGAGGACTTGCGCTCGCGGTTCGGATTCACCGGTCGCTCGTCGATGCCGCGGACGATCTGGTGATACCATTCGG
>JAPJRE010000308.1 GCA_030824725.1 Sphingomonas sp. | reverse complement strand
ATCTCGGGGGTACCCTTTCAACCGCCGCCATGGGGGACGCGGTGTTGCTGGAACTTCAGTGAACGAAACCCTGCTCGAACTCGCGGTCGTCATCCCCACGTTTAACGAACGCGCCAATGTTCCCCTGCTGATCGCCAAGCTGGACGCGGCCCTGGCCGGCCGCGCCTGGGAAGCGATCTTCGTCGACGACGACAGCCCCGACGGCACGTCCGATGCCGCGCGTGAAATCGCGCGGGCGGACCCGCGCGTGCGCGTGATCCAGCGGATCGGGCGGCGCGGGCTCTCCTCGGCGTGCATCGAGGGCATGTGCGCGACGGCGGCGCCGTGCGTCGCGGTGATCGACGGCGATCTGCAGCATGACGAGACGCTGCTGCCCAAGATGCTCGATGCGCTGCAGGGCGATGCGAGCCTAGACGTGGTGATCGGCTCGCGCTTCTGCGAAGGCGGCTGCACCGGCGAATGGGACCGCGAGCGCGTCGCCAAATCGGCCTTCGCGACCAAGCTGTCGCGCCAGGTGCTCAAGGCCGACCTGACCGATCCGATGAGCGGCTTCTTCATGATCCGCAGCGAGATCGCGCGCGGGCTGGTGCCGGTGCTGTCGGGCATCGGCTTCAAGATCCTGCTCGACATCATGACCGCGAGCCCCAGGCCGCTGCGCTTCCGCGAGCTGCCCTACACCTTCCGCGTGCGTACCGAGGGCGAGAGCAAGCTCGATTACGTCGTGGCGATGGAATATCTGATCGCGCTGTATGACCGGATGTTCGGCAAGGTCGTGCCGGTGCGCTTCGCGATGTTCTCGGCGATCGGCGCGCTGGGTGCGGCGGTGCACCTCGCGGCGCTGTTCCTGCTGTTCCGCATCGCCGGGCTGCCCTTCGTCACCGGCACCATCGTCGCGACGATCGTGGCGATGACCTTCAACTATCTGCTCAACAATGCGCTCACCTATCGCGAGCGGCGGCTGAAGGGCGCGGCGCTGATCGGCGGCTGGGTGAGCTTCTGCCTCGTCTGTGCGGTGGGAGCCGCGGCCAATGTCGGGCTGGCGGCGTTCCTCCACAATGTCCAGCATGGCGACTGGCGGCTGTCCGCGCTCGCGGGGATCGCGGTGGCGGCGGTGTGGAATTTCGCGCTGTCGTCGCGGTTCGTGTGGGGAAGGTACTGAGCCCGCGCTGAGCCCCCGGCAGGGACGGGATTGCTCCCCTCGACCAAGGGGAGCATGCCTTCCCGTCCGGCGCCAGTCCTGAACGGTCTTACCGCCCGAGCAGCCCTTCCAGCATCCGCGCCATGTTCACCGCGGTGTAGGGCTTCTGCAGCACCGGCACCCCGGTATGGTCCGCGTCGAGCTGGAGCTGCTCGCCATAGCCCGTGGCGAACGCATAGGGCACGCCCTCCGCGCGGAGGCGATCGGCGATCGGCAGGCTGGTCTCGGCGCCCAGGTTGACGTCGAGGATCGCGACGTCGAACTGCTCGGCCCCGATCTCCTCGAGCGCGCTGCCGATCGAGGCCGCGGTCACCACCCGCTCGGCGCCCAGGCGCAGCAGGATGTCCTCGGCGTCCATCGCGATGATCAGGCTGTCCTCGACCAGCAGCACCGGCCCGCGCAGGATCGGGCGCATCTCGCCGCCCACGGGCACCGGCACCGGCTCTTCCACGTCGCGAACGTGCATCTCGGCTGCGTCGCCGTCGAGCACGACATGCCGTGCGGGGATGCAGAACTCGGCCTCCAAGCCGGTTAGCGGATACCGCACCGTTGCCTTGCCGCCCAGGTCATAGGGGACCGAGCGCTGGATGATCGTCGTGCCAAAGCCTTGGCGCGTCGGCGGCTGGACGACGGGACCGCCGCGCTCGCGCCACTCGACCCGGCAATCGCCCTGCGCGTCCAGCTCCCAGCGTACCGAGACCGTGCCGCTGTCCGACAAGGCACCATATTTGGCCGAGTTGGTCATCAGTTCGTGAAACACCAGCGCCAGCGTCGAGAAGGCCGCCGGGCGCAGCAGCACCATCGGCCCGTCCTGGTCGAGCCGCCCGGAACGCTCGCCGAGATAGGCCGCCGCCTCGGTGCGCAGCAGCCGGCCGAGCGGCGCGGGCGACCAATTGTCCTCGGTGATCTGGTCGTGCGCGCGGGCCAGCGCCTCGATCCGGCCTTCCAGCATGCGGATATAGGTCGTCGCGTCCATCCCCGGCGCGCGCGACTGGCGCACCAGACCGCGGATCAGGCCGAGAATGTTGCGCACCCGGTGGTTGAGCTCGGCGATCAGCAGTTCCTGCCGCTCGGAGGCGCGCTGCCGCTCTTCCTGCGCGTCGTCGGACAGGCGCAGCACCACTTCGATCAGCGAGGCGCGCAGCACCTCGGCGATGCGCAGCTCCACCTCGGTGAAGGGCAGCGAGCGGCCGCGGACTTCCTGGCTCCACAAGGCGAAGCTCTGGCGAGGCGTGAGGCGCGCGCCGTTGGGACCGGGCTCGACCGGCTTGTGCGGGTCACCCGCCCAATTGACGCTGCGCACCAGTTCCTGGCGGAACAGCAGCACGTAATCGCGTGGGGACCGGCTGATCGGGATGGCGAGCAGCCCGGCACCGACATCGGCATAGTCGGCCGCCTGGGGCAGCACCTCGGCCAGGTGATCGGTCGCGAAGACGCGCCCCGCCGCCATCGCGTTGAGCCGGCGGGTGATCGCGGCGAAGGAAGAAGGCGGCGGGGTGATGCCGCTGAATGCCACCTTGCCGCCGATCCAGATTGCGATGCCGTCGCAGGGCACGACTTCGCGCAAGCGACTGCCCAGCCATTCGGGGTCGTCGAGCAGCCCGCCATCGCTCGCCACCGCGGCGAGCAGCCGGTCGCTGGTCGCCCGCGCGGCCGCCTCGTAGGTCGACAGCTCCTTGCGCTCGCGGCTCTCCAGCTTGAGCGCGAACATCTGGCCGAACAGCTCGGCCATCGAGCGGCGCTCGAACCCCGGGCAGCGCGGGCCACCATAATGGTGGCAGGCGAACAGGCCCCACAGCTTGCCCTCGACGATGATCGAGATCGACATGGAGGCCTTCACGCCCATGTTCTTGAGATATTCGATATGAATCGGCGAAACCGCGCGGAGCACCGACAGCGATAGATCCAGCGGCGCGCCGAACTCGTCGCGCTGCGGCACGATTCCCACGGGCTCGGCATGGACGTCGGCGATGATCCGGAACGGCGTTCGCAGATAGAGCTTGCGCGCCTGCTGGGGAATGTCGCTGGCCGGATAGCGCAGGTCCAGGAAGCTGCCGATGCCGCTGCGCGCGGCTTCCGCCACCACCACACCCGATCCGTCGCGCTCGAAGCGATAGACCATCACCCGGTCGAAGCCGGTCAGCGCCCGCACCTGCCGCGCGCCTTCGCGGAAGAAGTCGGCGAGCCTGTCCTTCTCGTCGAGCCGGCCCATCATCGCGCGCAGCGTGCTGGCGGTGTCGCCGGCGGCGTCCGAGGTGCAGGCCTCGCCTTCGACGACGATCGTGTCGCCGGTCATGTGCAGCGCGAGGTCGTAGGTGCGCCCGCGGGTGCGCAGCGCCTTGATGCCGAAGATCCGCTCCAGCGCATCGTCGCCGCGCAGCAGCGTCAGCCGGTTGCGCAGCGCGTGGATCGCCTCGTCTTCCAGATAGTCGCTGGCATGGGTGCCGAGCATGTCCTCGGCCGAAAGGTCGAAATGCTGGGCGACATTGGCCGAGGCGCGCTTGATCAGCCAGTCGCTCGAAAAGGCGATCAGGAAGCCGAAGGGCTGGATCGCGCCCAGCTGATGGATCGGCTCCCGATCGCAATTGGTCAGATCGACCTGGAAAACGCCATTGTCCACTTATGCAACCTTCGCCAGCCACTTCGTGCCGGCGGCCTCGAACCGCCCGAAGGTCTGGTTGGCGGCGGTTACGGCAAGTTCCAAGGATTCGGGCCCAGATAATAGCGCATCCAGTTTTTCCAACAATTCCGGCCACATATGCGGCGGCTGGGAGCTGCCCAGATAAGCGCGCGGCCAACTGTCCGGCACGCTGCGCGCCAGAAATCGCCCGCCCAGTCGCGAACCTTCGAGCACGTAGAGCATGCCCGCCATGGCCGCAGCGGTCGGTACGAATTCGGTGGTTTCGGAGGCATCGACGGAGATTCCGAGCGCGTCGAGATCGACCTGGATCACGCCTGCGCGGCGGCGCTGCGGCCAGTCCTCGGTGATCGCCTCGGCACCGCCTTGGTCGAGCAGCGCCTCCACCGGCAGCAGCGCTTCGGCATGGGCGGCGAGCAGCCCGGCATAATCGTCGCGACGGGCGAGGTCGAAGCGGCCGAACAGCGCATCGACCCGCGCATGCGCGGCGCCCGTGGCCTCCCGCAATCGACGATGTGCGGCGTTCATGCGGACAGATTTTTCATGAGGCGGCGATCCACGGCAAGCAAAAACCGCTTGCCGTGGATGTGTTCCATTATGGCCGGAATGGCCTCAAATCATGCGGCGCCGAAGACGCGCGCGAAGATCGTGTCCACATGGCGATAGTGATAGCCGAGGTCGAACTTCTCCTCGATGACTTCCGGGCTCAGCGCCGCAGTGACTTCGGGATCGGCCTTGAGCAGTTCCATCAGCGACAGTTCGCCGTCCGATTCCCACACTTTCATCGCATTGCGCTGGACGAGGCGATAGGCGTCCTCGCGGCTCACGCCGGCCTGGGTCAGCGCCAGCAGCACGCGCTGCGAGTGGACCAGCCCGCCCATGCGATCGAGATTCTTCTGCATGCGCACCGGGTAGACCAGCAGCTTGTCCACTACGCCGGTCAGACGAGCGAGCGCGAAGTCGAGCGTGATCGTCGCGTCCGGGCCGATATAGCGCTCGACCGAGGAGTGGCTGATGTCGCGCTCGTGCCACAGCGCGACATTCTCCAGCGCCGGGGTGACATAGCCGCGCACCATGCGGGCGAGGCCGGTCAGGTTCTCGGTCAGCACCGGGTTGCGCTTGTGCGGCATCGCCGACGAGCCCTTCTGGCCCGGCGAGAAATACTCCTCGGCCTCCAGCACTCCGGCACCTGCAGCGCACCGAAGTGCTGGAG
>JAPJRE010000307.1 GCA_030824725.1 Sphingomonas sp. | reverse complement strand
GTTGGTGGGGAGCTTGAAGAACTCCATCGCGCTTTCCGCATTGCGTACCATCCAGGCGAACAGCTCGCGCCAGATCGCCATGCCGGGGCGGGACGAGGGCAGCAGCGTCTGGCGGGCGAGGAAGTAGCTGGTCTCCATCGGCCGGAACGGCGCGCCGCACTCCTGGATCGCGGCAAGCGCCACCGGTACGTCGACCTCGTCCATGAAGCC
Organism: Sphingomonas sp.; assembly: GCA_030824725.1. Lineage (GTDB taxonomy): Bacteria > Pseudomonadota > Alphaproteobacteria > Sphingomonadales > Sphingomonadaceae > Sphingomonas. The sequence goes on along the minus strand of JAPJRE010000307.1, from coordinate 4,857 downwards.
ATAATGGAGCACGACGCGGAAGAAGCCGTCGCCGAGCGGCTCCATGGACCTGCATTCGGCGCCGCGGACGTGCGGCACCGGCTCGATCGCGACGGTGAGCAGCACGATCCGCTCGTGCAGCACCTTGTTGTGCTTGAGGTTGTGGAGCAGGGCGGGGGGGATGCTGTCCGGTGTCGAGGTAAGGAACACTGCGGTGCCCTTCACCCGCGTGGCCGTCTGCGCAGCCGAGCGGATGAACAGCGCGATCGGCATCGCGCCTTCCTGCAGCCGGTCCAGCACCAGCCGGCGCCCGCGCGACCAGGTGGTCAGCAGCACGAACGCCACCGCTGCCACCAGCAGCGGGAACCAGCCGCCGTCGGGGATCTTCGTGATGTTCGAGGCGAAATAGGCGCCGTCGATCAGGAGGAAGATGCCGGTGACGAGGCCGGCGAGAAGCTTGTTCCACTTCCAGACGGCGAAGGTCAGCACGCCGAGCATGCAGGCGGTGATGAACATCGTGCCGGTCACCGCGATGCCATAGGCGGAGGCGAGATTGCTCGAGCTGCGAAAGCCGAGCGCCAGCAGCACCACCATCAGCAGCAGGCCCCAATTGACCAGCGGGATGTAGATCTGTCCCGCCGCCTTCGCGCTGGTGTGGAGGATGCGCAGCCGCGGCAGGAAGCCGAGCTGCACCGCCTGTTGCGAGACCGAGAAGGCGCCCGAGATCACCGCTTGGCTGGCGATCACCGTCGCCATGGTGGCGAGGATGACCAGCGGCAGGCGGGCCCATTCCGGCGCCATCAGGAAGAAGGGGTTCTCGATCATCGCCGGGTTCCGCAGGATCGCCGCGGACTGGCCCAGATAGTTGAGCATGAGGCACGGGAACGCGATGTAGAGCCACGAGACCATGATTGCGCGGCGGCCGAAATGGCCCATATCGGCGTACAGTGCTTCCGCACCGGTCACCGCAAGCACCACGGATCCGAGCGCAAGGAAGGCCAGACGGGGATCGAGCGTGAAGAAATTCACCGCGTACCAGGGATTGAGCGCCCATAGAATTTCGGGTGCCTGGACGATTCCGGAAATGCCGAGCACTGCGATCACCGCGAAATAGACCAGCATCACCGGCCCGAACAGTTTGCCGACGGCCGCGGTGCCGCGCGCCTGGATCGCGAACAGCGCGACGAGGATCGCCACGGTCACCGGCAGCACCAGCGGCGTGAATCCGGCCTGGACCGTGGTCAGTCCCTCGACCGCCGAGAGCACCGAGATGGCGGGGGTGATGATGGCGTCGCCATAGAAGAGCGCGGTGGCGATCACGCCGGTCATGGTGATCGCGACGCGCCAGCGCGTGTCGACCATCTTCCGCGTGATCAGCGCGAGCAGCGCCAGGCTGCCGCCTTCGCCCTTGTTGTCGGCGCGCAGGATCAGCGCGACATATTTGATCGTGACGATCGAGGTCATCGTCCAGAAGATCAGCGACAGCACCCCGTAGATGTGCGCCGGATCCAGCGCCAGCCGGTGGTGGCCGATGAAACTTTCCTTGAGCGAATAGAGCGGCGATGTGCCGATGTCGCCGAACACGACGCCGATCGCGCCGATGGTCAACGCGGCGAACCGCTCCTGATGCGCATGCGCGGGGGCATCCCCGTCGCTCGCTGACTGCTCCACTGCAGGTCTCCGTTCCCCAACCGATTCGGGGCGGTATCCGGTACGCCTGCGGATTTTCGCACACTAGCGGAATTGGAGGGCTGCTGCCCGTCTTTTCGGCGGATTTCAGGACAGGTGTGGCGCGTTTCCGATACTCCAAAAGGAAAGGGCCGCACCGATCACTCGGTACGGCCCCTGCCTTGTTGGTAGAGTAGCTCGACTCAGCTCTGCGCGTCTTCCGCGGCGGGGGCTTCGGTCGCGATCTCGCCCGGCTCGGCGTTGGGATCATAGTCCTCGGTGAAGCCGGTCTCTTCACGCTCGAACATCGCCGCCGTGACGTCGACGCCCTGCGCCTGCATCTCGGCCTCTTCCGGCGAACGTGCGACGTTGACCTTGATGGTCACCGCGACTTCCGGGTGCAGCGCAACGCGCACTTCGTACACGCCGATCGCCTTGATCGGACGATCGAGCACGATCTGCGCCTTGTTGACCTTGTGGCCGTCGGCGGTCAGCACGTCGACCAGGTCGCGCACCGCGACCGAGCCGTACAGCTGGCCGACGTTCGACGCCTGGCGGATCAGGGTCACCGAAACGCCCTCGAGCGTCTTCGATTCCTTCTCGGCCTCGACGCGACGGGTCGCGTTCTCGGCCTCGATGCGCTCGCGATTGGCTTCGAAGACCTTGCGGTTGGCTTCGTTGGCGCGGAGCGCCTTCTTGCGCGGCAGGAGGAAGTTACGGGCAAAGCCGTCCTTCACCTTCACCACGTCGCCGATGTGGCCGAGCTTCTCAACGCGCTCCAGCAAAATGACTTCCATGGATCCGCTCCTTACTTGACGATGTAGGGCAGCAGGCCCAGGTGACGGGCGCGCTTGATGGCCTGGGCCAGCTCGCGCTGCTTCTTCGCGCTCACCGAAGTGATGCGCGAGGGGACGATCTTGCCGCGCTCGGAGACGAAGCCCTGCAGCAGGCGGACGTCCTTATAGTCGATCCGGGGCGCATCCTTCGCGGAGAAGGGGCAGCTCTTGCGGCGGCGGAAAAAGGGTCGTGCCATGGTCTATACGCTCCTTATTCGCCTTCGAAGTTGCCATCGCGGTCACGACGGCCGCGACGCTCGCGGTCGCCCTTGCGCATCATCACCGACGGGCCCTGCTCGTGGCCGTCAACCTTGACGGTCATGTAGCGGATCACGTCTTCGTTGATCTGCGTCTGGCGCTCCAACTCGGCGACCACGCCAGCCGGCGCGTCGATCTCGAGCATCACGTAATGCGCCTTGCGGTTCTTGGCGATACGATAGGCGAGGCTGCGAAGACCCCAGGTCTCGGTCTTGACGACCTTCCCGTTGTTGTCTTCGACGATCTTGGTGGCGGTTTCCGCCAGCGCGTCCACTTGCGCCTGTGCCAGATCCTGGCGCGCAAGGAACACATGCTCGTACAGAGCCATTCGTTCTCTTCCTGTTGGCCGATCGCTGACGCCGCCCCATGCGGTCGCCCCTCCGGCTGTCGTCTCGATAAAGCAAACGGAGCGGACGCATCGCTGCTCCGCTCCGATCGGTTGCCCCTACGCAAAAGCGTGGGCGGATGCAAGCGCAATCAGGCCGCGGCGATGCGCAGCTGCTGGCGGGCGCGGCGACGCCGCAGCGCGCCCCCGGCCATGCCGACACCGGCGATCATCATGCCCCAGGTCGCCGGCTCGGGCACCCCGGCCACCGCCGTGGAGCCGAAGAAGACGATGTGCGACAGGTCCTTGGCGTTCTTGCCGTGCGGGATGTCCATCGTGCTCCAGCTGCCGCTGCTCAGATCGGCGACCTTGTAGAGCGAGAAATAATTGCCGGCCTTCACCGCCATATAGTCGATCGCATAGCCCGGCGTCGACCAGGTGCCCGACGCGGTGCCGGCGCCGGTGATCAGACCCGAGGTGCTGCTGGTGTCGAACAGATAGTTTAGCGTGATGTTCGGCTGCGCGCTCGGCACGAAGTTGTTGTAGGCATTGTAGACGAGCTCTGCCTGCTTGTAGCTGTTCGGATTGAAGACGTTGTCGTTGCCGTTGATGTTGCCGAGGAACAGGCAGCCGCTGGTCGAAGCGACCGAGCTGCACTTTCCGAGCACGACGATCGAGGCATTCGCAGCAGTAGGTGCTGCAGCCATCAGGATTGCCGCGCTGGCAAGCATCGTCTTCATCTTCATCTATATCCTCCCGCTACTGGATCGATAAACTTGCGAGAGGGATACGGCTGACGCGTAACTGTAACAATGATAAGGACTTTGGTTAATTGTGCCAAAAACGGCCAGCTGGTCCAGATCGCTACAGTTGCTGCGCAGATCGAGTCGGAGCATCCACCCGTCGGAGGAACGGCGCTCTGCACCGGCTTTGTCACAGCTGTAGTCGAGCGGCAGGCTTGCGTCCGGCCCATGTCTCGCCGTAACGCGCTGGCCCATTCACGGCGCTTCCGCAGGAGACATAGTTATGCGCGCGTTTCTTTTTCCCGGCCAGGGCAGCCAGGCCGTCGGCATGGGCAAGGCCCTGGCCGAAGCGAGCCCCGCCGCGCGCGAAGTGTTCCAGGAAGTCGACGAGGCGCTGGGCCAGCACCTCTTCAAGCTGATGAGCGAGGGGCCCGAAGGCGACCTGACGCTCACCGCCAACGCCCAGCCGGCGATCATGGCCAATGCCATCGCGGTGCTGCGCGTGCTGGAGAAGGAAGGCGGCATCCGCCTGGCCGACAAGGCCGATTTCGTCGCCGGCCACTCGCTCGGCGAATATACCGCGCTTTGTGCCGCCGGGGCGCTGGACCTTCCCACCACGGCGAAGCTGCTGCGCAAACGCGGCGATGCGATGCAGTCGGCGGTGCCGGTGGGCGAGGGGGCGATGGCCGCGCTGCTCGGCGCCGATCTCGTCAAGGCGCAGGCGATCGCCGATGCCGCGGCCGAGGGCGAGGTGTGCACCGTTGCCAACGACAATGATCCGACCCAGGTGGTGATCTCGGGTGCGCGCGCCGCGATCGAGCGCGCGGTGGCGATCGCCAAGGATCACGGCGCCAAGCGCGCGCTGCTGCTCCCGGTCTCGGCGCCGTTCCACTGCCCGCTGATGCAGCCCGCCGCCGACGCGATGGCCGCTGCGCTCGCCGAGGTGGCGATCCAGGCGCCGCTGGTGCCGGTCTATGCCAACGTAACTGCGGCGCCGGTCAGCGACCCGGCGACGATCCGCACCCTGCTCGTCGAGCAGGTAACCGGG
>JAPJRE010000306.1 GCA_030824725.1 Sphingomonas sp. | reverse complement strand
GGGTACGCACCCGGCCCCTCCCCCTCCATCAGAAGCCGAACGACAGCCGCAGATAGCCGAACTGGCCCGGCAGGTCGTAGGTCGTCGGGTCGAAGTTCGCGCTCTGGCAGGTGAAGCAGGCCGGCGGCGAACGGTCGAACAGGTTGTTCACGCCCAGCGTCAGCCGCGTGCGGTGGTTCATCCAGGCCGGCGAGAAATAGGCCTGGATGTCGCCATAGAACACCGCGCCCAGCCGGTGCACGTCGTCGCGCTCGTCGACCCCGCTGATGTAGCGCGCGGTGAACGCAATGCCGTAGCCCGGGCTCGACCAGTCGAGCGTCGCATTGCCCTTGAAGCGCGGATAGGCCTGGTCGGGGCTGCCCCGCTCGGTGCCGGCATAGCGGAGTGCCGGCGCGCCGAGATCGGCGGGCGGCACCACGTCGTAGCGCAGCAGATAGGCGGCATTGGCGCTGAGGCCGATCGTGCCTTCGCCGATCTTGTGGGTGCGGAAGGTCAGCGTGCCGTCCAGCCCGTCGGTGCGGATGCCGTTGAGGTTGAGCAGCCGCCCGCTGATCCCGGCGATGGTGCCGCTGCTCGTCCGGCGGATCGCCGCGCAGCTGACCGGATCGGCGTTGAACGCACAGCGCCGCAGGGTCAGCGTCGCGGGCACCGAGTCGATCGCGTTGTCGAGCTTGATGTTGTAATAGTTCGCCTCGAGGCTGAACGCGCTCGACCAGGCCTTGGCCCAGTCGGGGCTGTAGACCCCGCCCGCGGTCCAGGTCTTCGCCGTCTCCGGCTTGAGCGCGGCGTTGCCCTGCGAGAAGACGCCGAGCTGGCCGCCGGTCGGCTCGTCGTAGCTGCCATTGGCCGGCACGCCGTTGGCGATGCAGTTGGCGCGCACCGTCGCGTTGCTGGTGAACGAACCGCCGGCCGCACTGGTGCATGGATCGTTGATCGTGGCATCGAAGCGCGACAGCCCGGCATAGAGCTCGCCGATGCTCGGCGCGCGCAGGCTCTCGGCATAGCCGCCGCGCAGCAGCAGGTCGGCCACCGGCTTCCACAGCCCCGAGGCGGTGAAGGTGGTGTTGCTGCCGAACGACGAATAGTTCGAGTGCCGCACCGCGCCGTCGAGCTCGAGCTTGTGGAAGAACGGCGTGTTCGACAGGATCGGCACGCGCAGCTCGCCGTACACTTCGTCGACGTCGAAGCCGCCGCGCGCCGGGCTGGTCGGCACGTCCGCGCCGAGCCCGGCGGTGATCACCGGATCGGGATCGTAGCTGGCATATTGGTCGCGATGCTCATAGCCGATCGCGACCCCCACCGGCCCCGCCGGCAGGTCGAACAATGTGCCTGAGAGGTTGGCGGTGGTGTCCCACATCCGCTGGCTGCTGCGGTCGCGCTCGTCGAACGCGACATAGTCGAGCATCGCCGGGGTGATCGAGCCGAGCCCGCCGAAGAGGTTGAACGGCACGCACGCCCCGGTGCACGCGCTCACCGGCCCCAGCGCCTGCGCCAGCCGCGCCGCGTTGAGGTTGCCGGTGAACAGCTGCTTGGCATCGTTGAAGCCGAAGGTGCCGTTGACGTCCCAATACCATTTGCGCCCGCCGACCTCGAACGACCCGTCGAAGGTCAGCGTGCCCGACATCGTGTCGACATTCTGGGTGAACACGCGCTGCCCGGCCTCGACCATGCGACGCGCGATGAACGAGTAATTGGCCGTGCCGCCGTCCGCCCCCGAGGAGAGCGTCACCCCGAACGGGTTGTACGGGTTGGTCACGTCCACCGAGATCGTGTCGAGCAGATTGCCGTTGCCCGCGTCCGGCCCGATGTTGAGCGGCAGATAGGCCGCCTGGGTGCGCGAATAGCGGTGGTTGTACAGCAGCTTGACCCGCATGTTGACGCTGTCGCCCAGCGCCTGCTTGAAGTTGACGAAGCCGCCATAGCGCTCCGACGGGGTCAGCAGATAGTTGAGCGGCGCGAAGTTGTAGCGGTCCGCCGCGGTGAACGGCTTGAAGTCCGCCGGATAGCTCGGCCGCCCGGAGACCGGCGCGCGCAGCGCCAGCGTCTGCCCCAGCACCGCGAAGCGGCCATTGGGCGGCGTGCCGCTGCACCCGCCGATCGGATCGGTGCACGCGGTCTGCCCGGGATTGGGGAATTGCGAGATGGCGCGGTCGCGCGTCGAGACCGCGCTCTGCTTCACATAGCTCGCGCCGAACACCAGCGAGGTGCCGGTCTCGCGCGACTGGATGCCGTAGCTCGCCTCGTACTGCTGGGTATCGCCGTCCCCCTGGCGATACATGCCGTACTGGGCCGAGGCGCGCAGCCCTTCCTGCTGCTGCTTGGTGATGATGTTGATCACGCCGGCGACCGCGTCCGAGCCATAGAGCGGCGACGCGCCCGACTGCAGCACCTCGACGCGCTCGATCAGGTTGACCGGCAGCGTGTTGAGGTCGACCGAGGCGGGGATGCCGCCCGCCGCCGAGCCGTTGACGAAGCGCAAGCCATCGACGAGGATCAGCGTGCGCTTGGCGGCGAGATAGCGCAGGTCGACCTCGGCCGAGCCCGAGCTGACCCCGGTCCCGTCCGGCGGCCCGCCGACATTGCCGGCATTGTTGACCTTGGTGTTGAGCCCGCCCGCGGCGCTGGGCAGCCGCTGGAGCACGTCGGCGATGGCGGTGAGGCCGGTGCGCGCAATCTCCTCCTGGCCGACGGTGACGACGGGCTTGTCCTGATCGAGCGGGCTGCGCCGGATGCGCGAGCCGGTGACGACGATGTCGTCCTGCGGCGCCGCGGCGGCGGCGCCGGTAGTGGCGTCCTGGGCAGAGGCGGGTGCGGCGGCCATCCCCATGGCGAGCGCGAGTGCGGCGAGGCTGCAGGCGGGTCGTCGGTACGATACGAGCATGATTGTCCCCTCGATTCAGGCCGTTCGCGGGGCATCCTCTCAGCTCTGTTTGCAACAAAACTGACGCATGGGGCGGGCTTGGCAAGGGGGTGATTGCGCAATTGGGTTAAAGATTGAAATTGTGTTGCCGTGGGGACACGGCGCGCCTTAAGGAACTACGCCGTTGTTTTACCGCCCCGCCGCAGTGGCAGTATAGCAGTTATTCATAAAATCCTGCCAATTCAGGGCGTTAGGCAAAGCGAGCGCTTTTGTGATTTTCGTGCGTATCAATCACGAGTTTATGGCTTCAAAGTGAGTTTACGCACCAGGGTCTTCCAAATTATTGCGCTCGGTTCGCCAGCGCCAATCATCAATAGGAGCGATACGCCTAGCGTCCGGCAGCTTCACACTTGTGGTCAATCTACCTCGATATTGTGTAAGATCGTCAAACAACTGCCGGGCCACTTTCGAGTCCGGCTCCGCCTGAAGCCAAAACGCGAGCTGACCGGTGAGCCTTTCCAATACTAGCGGGTCGCTGCTCTTCATCGCATCTAAATGCAGCTCGACACCGCGCTTCAATAGTTGAAACGCTCTATTACGTACATCGCGTTTAAAACGGCGCGGCACCCTCAGCCGGTCTCCTCCAACCGCAAGGCCTGTCACGAATTTCGGTGAACTTCCCCGCATAAGATGCGTTTTCTCTGGATTGATGACAAAACCGGCATTATCGACGATCTCCGCTACAATTTTTGTGAAACGAACACCTATCGAACGACCTGAAAACGTCATATCGTCGACATAGCGGGAATAAGTGAGGCCGAACTTCTTCGCTAGCGCATCCAACCTACCGTCAAGCGAGATTGCCGCAAGGTTAGCTAGAGCCGGACTCGTGGCGCCCCCCTGCGGGAGCCTTCCGCTCTCAAAACAAAGCAAAGCCAGCGATCTACTCAAATGAGGCGAGTATCCGGCGGCCTCAAATATTGCAACACCCCTTGGAAGCAAAACTGTATCGAAGAAGCGCTGAAGATCCATTTTGAGCACGCTTCTGGCTCCCAAGTGTAGGCTGGCATTTGAGATGATTGAACGTCCGGGTACACCTCCATGGGCTGCATCGCTGAAAGGTAATTTATACAGAACGTTTTTAAGTATCCACTGCTGGATAGCGAGAAGCAACGGAGACGGTACATTAATCTCCCGCCTACCGCCGAGCCTCTTCGGAATATGGAATTGGCGATATCGCCCCGCGGCGGATGTAAAGTAGAACGCCATGTCCTTATAATCCACGCCAATCAAACGGGAGAGGTGACGCTCCTCAAATATTACTGGCAAATCCCGCAGGGTACACTGATCGATGAAAGCCAGATAGCCGCGGGTGAGGTCGCTATCCCGCTCGATGTGCTCTCGGAAGAACGCACGCCATTGCTCGACTGTTTCGGACATGGTGGAGTGACGATACCTTCAAATCAACATAGTTCACTCGATGCCTTCATGGCATCGAACGCATCCCGCAGGGTGCGTGGGGCCTTCTGCAAGGAGGCCCTGTGCATAAATTTGGCCTAAGCCAACGAGGCGAAGTCGCCTCACCGTGCTATCGCCACTCCTTGTGCTAATCTTTAGCATCATCTTTCTGGTTGCCTAGGCCTAACTTAACGAAAAAGTTCCGGTCAATCAGACCAAGATCCGGCATATAGGGAGTGGAAGACTGCAGTTTCTCGGCGAGGAGTCGGTCGCTAGAAGGCCGCCAATCTTCGCGATTGGTGTCAAAGAATATCTTGCCCCGAGCGGCCAGAGTCCAATCCCTACCTTGCTGGGTCAGGCGCGCTTGAACTCCCTGACGTTCAGCAAAGCCAATGGCAATCAACCGCTCCAGCATGTCCACAACCTGAGCTGGCGATAGTCCAAAATCAACGTGCAATTCATAAAGATCGACCCAATTTTGCTCGGAAAACAAAAATCGGATGACCTCCCTATCGCTTGAGCTGAAATCACTCATACGCGGTTCAGCAAGGGCCGGCGATGAGAGCCATCGGACCGTACGTCCCACCAAAACACGGGGAACACGTTATTCGGCGTGTTGCCGCTCGCTCTAGAATATAGAGATTCTGATCCTTTATATCCAAGCGAATGCTTCTTTAGTGTTCCACGATTAGGCGGCGTGGACGAATTGGTTGACGCGGTGCGAGGTGATTTGACGTGCTCCCCAAAGCTCTACCAGTCATAACTGGAGTCCGGGGTTGGTATGG